>NZ_AULZ01000020.1 GCF_000422545.1 Desulfocurvibacter africanus subsp. africanus DSM 2603 | reverse complement strand
TTATATCAACTTGCTTCCTATCTCCAATAGTCGAGTCGCACAAAGCAACATCAGCCAATTTATTATAAGCCAGAAATGCGTTAAAGACGCAGAGGCGCGAGTTTGAACGATTATTGAGGACGGACGCGGAGATTATTATACACTAACGCGGGCTGAGCTTAAGACTTTTCAATCTCAGAGAATAACTTTTTTAGAGCAGATTGCTTTTAAGACGCCCGCTCCGGCGTTGACGGCGCAAGTGAATTGCGCCTGCGCCTGCGCGCGGCGGCAAGCCATGCCGACGCATGGCTTGCAGAGCATTTTCAAAAGCAAAAGGCTCTAAAACGAAACTCCCGTCATGATTCCTTGTTCGGACCATGACGGGAGTTCTGTAATTTCGACAACAATGGCTATGCCAGGCGGGGCCTTATCCTACTTCTTTTTCCCGCCGCCCAGCAGACCGCCCAGACCTTCCTCAATGGCTTTGCCCACGTCATTGCCACTGCTTTTCTTTCCGCCGCCAGGCTGCCCGGTTCCGCCAGTTCCGTCGGATCCCTCAGATTTTCCCGATCCGCCCAGCACATCGCCAAGCCCACCAGGGAGCTTGCCGCCAAGCTGCTTCTGCAGCTCTTTCTGCACCGCTCCCGATGCCTTCTGCTGCAAGATCTGTTGAAAGGCCTTCTCATCCACGCCGAGTTTGAGGTTGCTCAAGTCCGTGTAGGAGCCCGAGAGCACGAGGGGCAAGGTATCGATGGGAACACCTTTGATACTCGGTATCTTGTTCGAAACCATGGTCAGAGGCATGCTCAGACTCTCCTGGGCCAGACTTACCTTACCGCCCTTGGACTCGACCTTGGAGTCCGCCGTGACCATGAACAGTCGTTTGAAATCCAGATCGCCCTGGTCGATATCGAAGCGGGCACCGAGCTGATCGAATTTCGTAACTTTTTCAAGGGAGCCGCTGGCTACGGTGCCGAAAAGCTGGCTTACTGCGCCCGGCACTATATTGAAGCCGCGCAACAACCCATGCTGTATGGTGATGTCACCCGAGCCATCAAGGGTCTTCATGATGGCATCAAGCGCGCCTTGGCCGCTCAGATCGAGCTTGGCCGTGGTACTTCCGCCAATCCAGCCCAGCTTGCCCAGATAGTCGTCGAGCAAGGGACCGATCTGCAGATTGGCTATATTCAAGGCCAATGATGGATTGGTGATCTGTTCGCGCAGGGTCGCTCCGGCAGTAGCCGTGACCTTGCCGCTGTACATATTGGCGCTGAACGGATCGACGTGGAAGACGCCATCCTTGCCGCGCACGGTCATGCGCACGTCGCTGGCCTTGACGTTCATGGCCTGGAACTGACCCACGTTCACGGTACCATTGACGGTCATTTTCTGCAGCATGCTCTCTTCCGCAGGCTTCTTCTCGGCCGGCGCGGATGTTGGAGCCGGGGCAGGTGCGGGCTTTTTTTCCTCAGCCGCGGCCTTTGGCGGCATGTAGCGGTCCGCGTTCAGGCGGTTGGCGGCTAGGGTGAAGGCGATATCCGGCCGTTCGAACCCCTGGACCGTAGTCTTTCCCGTAAGCACGGTTTCGTCCAGCTTGGCTTCCAGATTGGAAATGGCCGCTGAATCCTGCGTGGCCTGGAAGTTGAGTTTGGCCGAGGCGTTCTTGAGTGCAGCGGCGTCGGAGGTCTTGGGAATTTCCATGGCCAAGGCCTGCATGAGCGCGCGAGGACTGAATTCAGCCACCGACAAGCTACCCCGCAGGTTTGGTTTCTCCAGCAAGCTCTCTCCCTGGAGGCTGCCCGTCATATCCAGGACATATGCCTTGGCCGTGAAACGCGGCAGCTCCAGTCGACCTGTGGTCCAGTTCACATTCATGGTTTCGGCCCCGAAGGCCAGGTTGGCCTTGCCTGAAGGCAGGGCCTGACCGTTCGCCTCGGCCGTGAGGGCCAGCTTGCCTAGTTGGGCCAAACCTTCGGCCCAATTAGTGCGCATATCGGTCGCCAGCGAGGCCTTGCCTGTCATGCGCTGGGGCTGGCTTCCAGCCTGGCTTGCCGGCTGTTCCAGTGTAAAGGTCGTATTGACCTTCAATCCATCGACCTGGGCCACGCTCTTGGTCCAGTTGGCTTCGGTATTGCCGGCCAGTTCCACATGACCGGCAATGGATTGGGGTCCCGCGGCCTTGGCGGCGGAGTCGGCCATGTTCACGGTATAGTCGGTCGTGAGCGCAAGCCCACTGATTCGAGCCAGGCCTTCGACCCAGCGGACCACAGCGTCGGCGGCCACGGTGCTCTGGGCCGAAATTTTTTGTGTCGCACGGCCGTTTTGGGACGCGCTTTCCAAGTCCGCACGCAGATCGGAGGTGAGCTTGAGCCCTTGAATGTCGGCCACTCCCTGGCCCCAATCAGCTACGGCATTGGCGGCCACGGCCAGCCTGCCGGTCACGCTCTGAGTTGAGCCCTCGGCCTGCTGCACGAGCTTGTCGATGTTCAGCTTCAGATTGGTCCGCTCCGCTCTGGCTGTTTTCTGGTCCAGCATGAGCGTTATTATGGAATTCAGCTCCAGGCTGCCGGAGGCCTGGGGCTGAGAGGCTACAAAGGCACAATCCACGGACACGGGAAATGGCTGAGCCTCCATGGACAGTTCGCCTACATCCACATTGAGCTCGCGGATTTCGTAGCTCGCCTTGGCCTGCATGTCGGACCACACGAGCAGTCCGTTCTCGATCTCCAAGCCTGCCAGTTCGACTTTCTGCAGCGGACTTGCGCCAGGTTCCTGGGGTTGTTCGGGCTCGGCGGGCTTTTCTGCCGCTTGGCGCTCCATGTGGTCGAGGATGTCCTGCCAATTTGTCCGGCCCTGTTCGTCCTTGGCCAGCCGGATGACGGGATTCTGAATCACGACCGTATCCACAATCAACTCACGGCTGAGAAGCGGCAGGAGCTTGACGCGCACTTCGGCGTTCTCCACTGCGATCATGGGCTCGTCACCGAAACCCTCGGCATTGGCCATATGCATCCTGCCGATTTCCACCCCGAGCCAGGGAAAAATCGACAGGTCAATGTCGCCCTCGACGGCAAATTCGCGACCCGTGGCTTTCTGGACCTCCTGGGCGATACGGCCCTTATACTGATTGGGATCCACGACCATGGGCAACACGAGAGCGGCGACGATAACCAGCGCCACAAGCACCCCGAAAATGATGAGCCCGACCTTGAAAGGCTTGCGCATATTCTTCTCCAGCGGAATTTTTCCACGTGCCTCGACCATTATCTATTTTAGAATATCCTCTTTGGGCTCGGGCTGACAAGCTGCCCAGTTCTAACCTGTTCACTTGTCAGCCTAACCTGACAAGGTTATCATTATTTAATGCAACAGAACAATGACAAGACACTGCACGTAAGCGCAGCCGAGGCTTGGCAACGCCTGGACAGGCTGCTTGAACGCATTGTGCCGGAATTGAGCCTGCGCGGCCGGCGAAGGCTTATTGACCTAGGCAAGGCACTGGTGGACGGTCAACCGAAGCCCGCCGGCTTTAAGGTCGGGCCGGGTCAGACCATAACGGTGCGCATGGATGACATCCCGGCAAGTGATGCTTCCGCGTCCGGCCCATATGTGGTGCAGGCGGACGAACGCTTCGCGGCCGTTTATAAGCCCGCAGGCATGCACAGCGAGTCCCTGGCCGGGGGCGGGCAGGGACTGGATGCCCTGCTCCCCGAGTTGCTTGGCCGCACGGACGCCCGTCTGGTGAACAGGCTTGACCTGCCCACTTCCGGGATTGTTCTCGCGGCCCTGGGGTCCGATGCCGAGCAGGAATTCCGCAAACTGGAGAATGCCGGACAGGTGCGCAAGGAGTACGCCGTGCTCGTGCATGGCCACGTGGAGGTTCCGACCGTGCTGCGTCTGGCCCTGGATACCTCCGACCGCAAGAAGGTCCGCGCCCTGGGCGGCGACTCGCCAGATCCGCTACGCTGGACCGAGATCGAGCCCGTGGCCTACGATGCGCTCCTGGACCGCACGCGTCTGCGCGCCGTAATCCTCATGGGCGCGCGGCACCAGATCCGAGCGCACCTGGCCATGCACGATCATCCCATCGTGGGCGATACCCTTTACGGACCTGACGCGGAGGGGGAACGCCTGTACTTGCACCACGGCCGGCTGGAAATGCCGGGCTTCTGCGCCGAAGTTTCTCCGGACTGGGACTGAGCCGCAGAGGGCGGCCCACATGCGCAAAACCTTGTTTCTCCCTCGCGGCAGGCGCCAGGGAACCATGCTCTCCAATTCGAGCAGATTGCTTTTAAGACGCCCGCTCCGGCGCCCGCGGCGCAAGTGAATTGCGCCTGCGCCGAAGCTAGCGGCAAGCCATGCCGACGCATGGTTTGCAGAGCATTTTCAAAAGCAAAATGCTCCAGCTTTTTCCTCCCGCATGCTTCTTGCTTGCCCAGCAGGCCAAATCCTTAACCGCGTCGGGAAGTGCTTACCCCGGCCGCAGACCTGCTGGAGACCGCATGCGCATCCTCTTGTCCGCCTTGTTTGCCGTGCTCCTCGTATCCTCGTGCTCCGACGAGCCTCCCAGGCAAGAGGAGCCGGCAGACTTCTCAGGCCCTGTAATCGATGTCCCGCAGGAACCGGGCACGCCGGGCAATCCCATCATCGACAGCAACATGGCGGCCAAGGCCGCTATCCTGACCAATCTTCCCGAAGGCTGCCCTCAAGAAATTACTTCGCGGCTGACCGTGGTCACGGTCAGCTACTACGGCTTCGACGACAAGGCGCACCAAGGCCAAATCGTAGTGGACCGCGATCTGGCCGCTGACGTGACCCGGATCTTCGAACTTATCCTGGAGTCGGGGTTTCCGGTCCATACCGTGCTGCCCATCGCCCATGCCGAAATCCAGGCCAAAGCCCCCTCCGGCCTAAGCCCGGACACGGACAACTCCTCAGGCTTCGCCTTCCGCCCGCAGGCGGAGAGCGCCAAATTGTCCATGCACGCCCGGGGCTGGGCCGTGGATATCAACCCGCGCCTTAATCCTTACATAAAGGGCGAAACCATGCTCCCGCCTCGCTCGGCGTACGATCCTTCCATGCCGGGCACGCTCACGGCGGATCACCCGGTGGTGCTCAAATTCAAGGAACTCGGCTGGGAATGGGGCGGCGATTGGACGAGCCTCAAGGACTACATGCACTTCGAGAAAGTGCCGCCCGGCATGACCAAGGATTAACCGCCCGTTTGACATGGACCAAGCAACAGGCCCATTAAAGCAGATTGCTTTTAAGACGCCCGCTCCGGCGTTGACGGCGCAAGTAAATTGCACCTGCGCCGAATCAAACGGCTAGCCATGCCGACACATGGTTAGCAGAGCATTTTCAAAAGCAAGATGCTCCAGGAAGCATGAAAAAATGAAGGCAGCTCGCTGATATGCTCGCAGTTCCCTATAGCGCCATGTTCGTGACTGCTTTTCTCGCGGCCACGATCTTTCCCGCGCAGTCGGAGATACTGCTTGTGACGCTGCTGCTCTCCGGCAAGCACGACATGCTCATGCTGCTGGCCGTGGCCACGGCGGGCAACACGCTGGGGTCCATGGTCAACTGGGTGCTCGGCCGCTTCTTCAGCAAGTACCGCGACCGTCGCTGGTTCCCCTTGAAGCCCAAGCTCTTTGACCGGGCCGTAGGCTGGTATCAACGCTATGGAGTCTGGTCGCTCCTGCTGTCCTGGGCTCCATTCGTCGGCGATCCGTTGACCGTTGTGGCGGGCGTGCTCAAAACCAACCTGTGGCGCTTCACGGCCATCGTCCTGCTGGCCAAGGCCGGGCGCTACCTGTTCGTGACCGCGGCGACGCTGGGCTGGATGGGAAGAGGCTGAGCGCGGGCATGGATCTGCCCCTTTGCAGGCACTTGCCAAACCGGACACGCTCCGCCTAGAACTACCTTTCCGCACGCCGATGCCAATTGGAGGCACGGCGACTGCGTCCACTTCACGTCAGGAAGCAAATCCGTGCAGCTTAAAGGCTATTTCTACGTAATACTGGCCGCAGTGCTTTGGGCCCTCATCGGACCAGTCTCACGCTATGCCTTCGAGGCCGGCATGCCTCCCCTGGAGGTAGCCTTCTGGCGTTCCTGCCTGGCCTGGGTGTTCTTCGCGAGCCAGGCTCGGGCCCTGGGGCAGATGCGCGTTGCGCGCAACGACCTGCCCGCGGTGCTCGCCTTCGGCGTCGTCGGCATCGCCGGGCTGTTCGGCTCATATGCCATGGCAGTGCGCGCCGGCGGCGCGGCCCTGGCTTCGGTGCTGCTGTATACCGCCCCGGCCTGGGTCGCCGTCATGTCGCGCCTATGGCTGGGCGAGAGGCTCAGCACGCCCAAAATCGCGGCAGTAGTCCTGACAATCGTCGGCGTGGCCGGCATCAGCCTTGGTCCGGACTGGTCCGGTGGAAAGAGTTTCGGCGTGGCGGCTATCCTCTTCGGCCTGCTCTCGGGCATCACTTATGCCCTGTACTACATCTTCGGTAAACGCTATCTGGGCCGTTACAGCACGCCGACCCTGTTCCTCTACGCCCTGCCCGTGGGCGCTCTGGTCGTGTCACCCTTCTTCCGCTTCGAGGCCCACCCCTTGCAGGCCTGGGTCGCCGTCGCGGTCCTGGCTTTCGTGTCCACCTATCTGGCCTATTCGATTTATTATGCGGGTCTCAAACACCTGGAAGCCACGCGAGCCTCGGTGGTGGCCACGCTGGAGCCCCTGGTCGCCAGCCTATTGGCCTTTTTCCTGTGGGACGAGACCTTCACCCCTCTGGGCTACATCGGGGCGGCCCTCATCCTCTCCGCCGTGCTGCTAACCGTTGTGGATGGAGCGCGCCGTAGACGCATTGCCGCAATGCCCAGCCGCGCAGGGGCTTAAGGCCATGGGCGGGCCGCGGTTCATACAGATTCGGGCCTCGGCCGGCTCGGGCAAGACCTTCGCCCTGACCAGGCGATTCCTGGAACTTTTGCGCGCATCGCGGCCGTTCATGCCTCCCTCGGCATGCGGGGCCGAGGACCCGGACGGCTTTGCCTGGCCCGAAATCATGGCCGTGACCTTCACCAACAAGGCCGCGACCGAAATGAAGGAGCGCGTCGTGGCCGCGCTCAAGGGCCGCGCCCTGGGCCTGGACTCCCCGACCGCCCAGGCCTGGAGTCCTGAGCTGGCCGCACTATTTCTGGAGCGCATCCTGCGCCATTATCACCTGCTCAACATTCGCACTATCGACAGCCTGCTCAGCCGCCTCGTGCAGATGTTCGCCCTGGACCTGGGCCTGCCGCCGGACTTCGAGGCCGTATTCGACGATGAGGAGTTGTTCGGTCCGCTGTACGATGCCCTGTTGGCCGCTGCACGCGACCCGTCCCGACCGGAAGCCGCACTCCTTGAACGCTCCATGGATTCCCTGCTGCACCTGGAGCGCGTGAACGGCTTCTGGCTTCAGGAACGCTTGCGTGATCGGCTCAAGGATGTCTTCACGCATGTCCTGCGCAGCCCCTGCAAGCCCCTGAGCGATGCGACCGAGCTGTCAGCCCTGCTGGCGGACTATCATGCGGATTTCACGCGGGTCGCGGCCGAAGTGGATGCGGCCCTGGCCGCCGACGATATCAAGCTCCTGGCAAATTTTCGCAAGTACCTGGACTATTGCCTTCTGTCCAAGCCCGAAGACGAACCCAAGGACTCGGTCTACGCAGCCAAGGAGAGCATTGTCGCCTGCCTGCCCAAGGCCTGCCAAGGCTTGGCCATGGCCGAGCATGAGCAGGTCTATGCCCGTTTCCGCGAACAGGCCGAGGCCTACCGCACCATGTGGACGGCCTTGACCGGCGCGGGCAGGCTTGCACCGTTCCTGGACCTTGCGCAGCTGCTGCTGGGCCGGCTCGCGGATCAGGAACGCGAACTTGGCCTGGTGCTGGCCTCAGCCTGGCCCTTGCTGGCGTCACGGCTGCTTGGCCACGACGGCGGCGTACCCGAGGCATTCTGCCGCCTGGGTGTGACCTTGCGCCACCTGCTGATGGACGAGTTCCAGGATACGAGCCGCGACCAGTGGCGGGCGGTTCTGCCCCTGGCCCAGGAATGCCTTTCGCGCGGAGGCTCGCTGCTCTACGTGGGCGACGTAAAACAGGCCATCTACGGCTGGCGCGGTGGCGAGGCCAGACTCTTCGAAGAGGTCGGCTCCGATGTCGCGCTCATGGCCATCGCCGGCCTGGAGCAGGAGGAACTGGTCTACAACTGGCGCTCCCGACGCCAGGTGGTCGAATTCAACAACGCCTTCTTCGGCCTGCTGGAGTCGTCCGACAATGCCAGGGCCGTTGCCGAGGTCCTGCTCCCGGATAGCGCGCCCGAGGATGCCAAGGCGTTGCTGGCCGAGGACCTGTGGCGCTCCTTCGCCATGTGCCGCCAGCAAGTGCCCGCCAAGAATCATGACGCCACGGGCCTGGTGCGCGTGCGCACCGTGGCGGCAAGCAGCGCGGACGAACTGGAGACCGAGACGCACGGGTTGCTGACCTCCCTGATCGAGGACTTGCGCGAGCGCGGCCGCGACTGGGCCGAGATCGCCATCCTCGTGCGCAGCAACGCCCAGGCCGCCCTGGTCGCCGGCTGGCTGCTGGAAGAGGGCACGCCCGTGATCACGGAGAACAGCCTGGAACTGGCCAGCCATCCCCTCGTGCGCCAGCTCGTGGCCTTTTTAGCCTTTTTGGACTACCCGCTCGACGGCCTGGCCTTCTGGCAGTGCCTCCAGGGCGAGGAGCTCTTCCTGGATGCCTGCGGCCGATCCCGCCAGGAATTCGCGGACTGGCTGGCGGGACAGGATACTTCCAGCGTGGCCTGGCGGTTTAGACGCGACTTCCCGGATCTGTGGGAAGCCTGGTTCGCGCCCTTTCTATCCCGCGCCGGGCTTATGAGCCCCTACGACCTGGTCATGCGCGCCCTGGACATCTTCGGCGTCCTGCGGCGCAGACCCGAGGACGAACCATTTGCCCAGCGCTTCCTGGAAGTGCTGCACCGGGCCGAAGAGCGTGGATTCCGCTCCCTGTCCACGTTTCTGGATTTCTGGCGGCGCAAGGGAGGCGAGGAACGCCTGCCCATGCCAGAGCATGTGGATGCCGTGCGCATCCTGACCATACACAAGTCCAAAGGCCTTGAATTTCCGGTGGCCATCGTGCCTTTCCACCATTGGCCCGCTGGTCCGGACCACAGCCTGGCTCAAGTGGGCGACCCTGCCGCCGGAGCCAGCCTGCTGGTGCCCATGCGCAAGGAGCTGGGCCCTCAGTACTGGCAACGCCAGTGCCAGGGGCTGCTGGAGCAGGTGAACTTGCTCTATGTGGCCTGGACCAGGGCCAGCGAGGAACTGCACGCCTTCGTGCCGCCGGAGGGGCTCACGCGCGCAACCCTGGTCACGGCGTTGGATCTGATGCTGGGCTTGGCCGGCCGTAGCGAGGAGGACGCGTTGATGCAGGTTGGTCAGCCCCCCCGGCGCATGCGCCAGGAGGAGGTCGCGCCTCTCGCCAAGCTCCATTCCGCACAGGCCGTGCAGGCCGAAACTACGCCCGCGAACACCGAAACGCTCGTGCGCTGGTTGCCCAGGCTGAAGGTCTACCGGCACTTCAGCGCGGATACGCAATACGGCTTCACCCAATCCGAACGGGGCAACGTCTTCCATGCGGCCCTCGAATATCTGGTCTGGTTGGGGGCGGACGGCGACATTTGCGGAGAGGCAATGGAATCAGCCGTGGCCAAGGCTCTATCCCTGTATCCCCTGTCCAAAGACCTGCGCGAGCAAGCGGCGGACGAGCTGCGCCAGGGGCTGGGATGGTTCCTGGGCCTGCCGCAGGCCGCCCATTGGCTGCGTAACGGACGGCCCGAGACCAGTCTGCTGAACGAGGATGGCAAGGTGCTGCGCGCGGATCTGCTTGTGGAGCTGGACAACGAGCTGCACGTCATCGATTTCAAGACCGGCATGCCGGCCTCGGATCACCGCGAGCAGGTCCTGGGCTATATGCGTCTGGTTGCGCGCGCGGACGGACGGCCCGTGCGCGGCTATCTGGCCTACCTCGATCGTAGAGAGCTGCAGGAAGTCATTCCGGGCACTGGAGGCATGGCCGCATGAATCCGGTCGTGCTCATTCCCTGGCAGGAGCATTTCATCCACCGCCTGCGCGATTACCTGCTGGAAACCTTTGGCCAGGGGCTCAGGGACTCGGTAATCGTCTTCCCCCATGCGCGTCCCGCAAGATACCTGACTCTGGCCCTGGCCGAGGCCGCCGGCGGAAAGGCCGTGATCCTGCCGCGCATGCTCAGCGAATCCGAGTGGGTCCACCAGCTCCATGCACGGCTGCACCGGCTTCCAGCCCGCCAGCCAGGTCAACTCGACCGTGTGGGCCTGCTTTACGAGGTCATCGAGCAGCAACACGCTACCGGCCAGGGGCTTCTGTCGCGCATGCCCATGGACCGCAAGGCCCTATTCCCATGGTGCCTGCGCCTGGCTGAACTGATCGAGGAATTCCTGCGCGCGGGCCGCCGGCCCGAAGACCTTCCGGGCATGGAAGACGAGGTGCAGCCCTGGGCAGCGGCCCTGCTGGAGCGACTGAGCGGCATCTTTGATACTTACTTGCGCATCATGGAAGAACGAAACCTGGCCACGCCGGGCATGGAATCATGGCGCGTGGCCCAGCGCGCGGACGAGGCCGCGAGCCTTTTGGCCCAATCCCGTGCGCCCGTGGTCCTGGCCGGTTTCTATGCCCTGCCAGGCGCGCACGAACGGATTTTTCGCAGCGTATGGCGGCGCGGACTGGCTACGCTGGTTTGGCACACGGACCCGGCCCTGGCCGAAGGGAAATGCGGACACTGGTCCGCGCAGGCGCATGCGGATCTGCTCAAACGCTGGGGAGTGCGCGCGGAGTTGTATCCTGCTGCGGCGGACGAAGAGCAGCCCGCGAGTATCCGCTTCCATCAGGGCTTCGACCTGCACTCGCAGCTCACGGCCCTGCGCGACGAACTCCAGGAGAATCAGGACGCCGAGGAAACAACCGACACGGCGGTGATCATCCCGGACGAGGGCATGCTCGTGCCTGTGCTGCACCACCTGCCCGACCGCGACGTGAACGTGACCATGGGCTATCCGCTCACGCGCACCTCGCTCTATGACCTGCTGGAGACGGTGTTGCGCCTGCAGGAGACGTCCGAAGGTCCTGGCCGCTATTACTGGCGCGAGGTGATCAACCTGCTGCGCCATCCCTACCTCAAAATGCTGCGCCTGGACGAACGCGAGCCTCTGCGCCTGGCCTTCCACGCCATGGAAGAGGAGGTTCGCCGAGGGGAAAAGTATCTCGATCCCCTGGCCTTGCCCGTGCCGGACACCGCCTACCCCGAAGGCCTGGAGCCGGAGGCTGTCGAAGACTTGCGCCAGGAGGTGCTTCACGCCTGCTTGACCGCCTTCGAAAACGTCGAAACCTTGGCTGGCTTGGCTTCAGCCTTACGCGGTTTACTGAGTATCCTGCGCACCTACGGTTCCGATCTTTGGCGAATCTTCCTCATAGATGCCGAATGCCTGGATCGTGTGCTGCGCGGGGTCATTCCCGAGTTGGAATCCAGCACCATCAGCGAGCAGAGCCTTCCACGCGACACGATTTTCTCCCTGCTGCGCCGCTACGCCAGGGAAAAGCGCGTCGCCTTCGAGGCCGACCCGATCACGGGCCTGCAGGTCATGGGCTTTTTGGAAACGCGCCTGCTGAACTTCCGCAAGCTTTACGTGCTCGACGCCACCGAGGAGAAAATACCCGGTGCGCCCGCGGGCGACCCTCTGCTGCCCGATCCCTTGCGCCACCGCCTGGGACTGCCGAATAGCCGCGAGCGCGACTACGTATCGGCGTATACGTTTTACCGCCTGGTACGTGCGAGCAAGCAAACGCTCATCCTCTACCAGAGCGGCGTGCAACCCGGCGGAATTCTGGACGGCAAGGCCCTGCGCAGCCGTTTTATTGAGCAGCTGTTATGGGAGGAGGAACGCAAATCCGGCAGGATCATCAAGCCGGGACAGCCACCGTTATCCGTATCCCTGCCTACCGTACGCCCCCTGACCTTGCACGGGCATGGCCTGGCCAAGGCAGAGGCGCTGCAGGATCGGCTGCTCGGGCGACTGCAGGGCAAGGTTTCGTCGTCCCTGCTGGATTGCTACCTTGGTTGTCCCTTGCGCTTCTTCTATCAGTATCTCACCCCGCTCAAGGCCGTGGAGGAAGTTGGCGAAGACGGCGATCCCATGGAGCTGGGCAATCTCGTGCACGAGGTGCTGCGGGAGTTCCTGCTGCCATACAAGGGGCGACCGCTGCCTGCCGGTGCGTTGGATCCCGCTGCGCTGAGTGGTCTGTTCCTGGAGAGATTACGGCAAGCGCCCTTCTACCTCCAGCTCGGACAGGACGGCCGCCTGTCCCTGGAACGCACCGGACCGCACCGCATGGCCCTGTTCGCCCGCGGCACGCCCGAAACTCTCATCCGTGAGTTGGAGCTGCCCGTGCGCGCCTCCTTCTCCCTCGACGGTCGGGAATACCTGCTGGAGGGACGCCTCGACCGCGTGGACGAGCGCGAGGGCGGCGACGTTATCCTTGATTACAAGACAGGCTCCCCGCCAAGCCCCAGCCAAGCTCTGTTCCTGGATGAAGAGCTGTGGACGCGTATGGACTCCTGGCGGTCCGGCAGCGACCCGCAGCTGCTGGGAGAGCTGTCCGCTGCTGTGGGCAGTCTGCAGATGCCCACCTACCTTTACCTGTACAACCAGATTTCAGGCCGTACCGCCAGCGAGGCTGCCTGGGTCTCCCTGCGCGATACGGGCGGAGAGCGGCGCTTCTTCCCCGCAGCCATGGGGCCGGAAGCCCGATTGGAGTTCATATCGTCCCGCGTACCGCGCTTGTTGGCCTTTTGCCTGCGGCATATGACTAACGAAGAAACCATTAAGGCGCGGCCAAGCCGGCGCTGCGCTTGGTGCCCATACAGCGCGGCCTGCGACTCGCCCCACAGAGGAGGGTATAAATGATAGCATCTGAAGGACGCATTGGACGCGTCTTTGTCCTGCGTCTGCAGGAAGGTGACAAGGTTCCGGACTGCATCGAGGAATTCGCCAAGGAACGCGCTGTCGAAAGCGCCACGTGCCTGATGCTCGGCGGCGTCGGCTCGGGTAACCTGGTAGTCGGCCCTTTGAATCCGCATAGCCGCCCTATCGAACCTATGCTCAAAAGCTTGGATATCGCCCACGAAGTCGTGGCCGTTGGCACTATCTTTAAAGACGAGGACGGCGCTCCCAGGCTGCACATGCATGGAGCGCTGGGACGCGGCGGATACACGGCCATGGGCTGCCTGCGCCAGGGAGTGGAGATCTGGGGCTTGGCCGAGGTCGTCTTGCTGGAGATCACGGGGCTGGGCATGCTGCGCAAGATGGACCCGGCCTTCGGCTTCGAGGTGCTGAGCAAGGAATAGGACTGCGCGCTAAGTCCGTCCCCATGCCGCAGGACAGGCCCTGTATCTGCGGCTCGGAGATACGACTTTGGCAGGAGCCGTCCTCCATATCTTTGAGCGCGTCGCGATACACTTTAGTTTGCGGTCCGAACCTTTGCGCCTCGACATTTGCGCTGGTGTTCTATATACCCCTGAACCTGCACGCTGCCACGTCCTGTCAAGGAGCCTTGCATGCCCTGCCGCATCATCGAAATAAGCACACCTGCGCAGATTGCCGAATTCGCCGCCTGGAGCGCCGGACGCTTCGCGCCGGACGAGGCGCGCGAGGCTAAGGTCGAGGACGTTGTCAGGGACATCATCCGCGCCGTGCGTGAACGTGGCGACACAGCCCTGGTCGAGTACACCCGGAGCTTCGACTGCGACTCCTTCGACTTGTCCATGCTGCGCGTGCCGGACGAGTCCATACAGTCCGCCATGGCCGCGGTCCCGGATAAGGATCTGGAGATCCTGGCCGAAGCCGCCGAAAACGTACGCGACTTCCACCAACGCCAAGTCCAGCAATCCTGGATGACCACACGCGAGGACGGCACGGTCCTGGGCCAACTTGTACGCCCAGTGGACCGAGTTGGACTCTATGTGCCGGGTGGCACCGGCGGCCAGACGCCGCTCATTTCCAGCTTGATCATGAATGCCGTGCCGGCCCAGGTCGCCGGAGTGTCCGAAATCGCCGTGGTCACGCCGCCGCGCAAAGACGGCACGATCAACCCACATATCCTGGCTACTGCCGGCATGCTGGGTATAAGTGAAATCTACGCGGCCGGCAGCGCCTGGGCCATAGCGGCCCTGGCCCTGGGCACTGAAATCGTCCACCCCGTGGATGTCATCGCCGGACCGGGCAACCTGTATGTCACCACGGCCAAGCGGCTGCTCATGGGCAAAGTGGGCATCGATATGCTGGCCGGGCCAAGCGAAATCACCGTGCTGGCCGACGATTCGGCCAATCCGTCCTGGTTGGCCGCGGACATGCTTTCCCAGGCCGAGCACGACACGCTTGCCGCCGCCATCCTGGTGACTGCCAGCCGTGATCTGGCCGAACGCGTCAAGGATGAGCTTGAAAGGCAGGTCAAATCACTGCCCCGCCATGATATTGCGGCCGCCGCGCTCAAGGATTGGGGAAGTATCGTGCTCGTGCCCAATCTGGATGTCGGTTTGGGACTGGTCAATGCCATTGCGCCCGAGCACCTGGAGCTGGCCGTGGCCGACGCATGGTCTCTGCTTGGCAAGGTGCGGCACGCCGGAGCCGTGTTCCTGGGCAACCACTGCCCCGAGGCCGTGGGCGACTATTTCGCCGGCCCCAACCATGTGCTGCCCACCACGCGCACTGCGCGCTTCGCCTCGGCCTTGTCCGTTGAGACTTTTTGCAAGAAGACCAGCCTTGTGGCCACCTCATGCGCATACGTATCTGATAATGCTGCCAAGATCGCCCGCTTGGCTCGCCTGGAAGGTTTGGAGGCCCATGCCCGCTCGGCGGAGATCAGGACGAATAGATGATGAATTACAAGGACTTGCCATGAAGACAGTCATTCAGACCGACATCAAGGAATTTCCCCTGCTCCACCGGGGCAAAGTTCGTGACATCTATGGGATTGACGCTGAGCGGCTGCTCATCGTTACCACGGATCGCATCTCGGCTTTCGACGTGGTTCTGCCTGACCCTGTGCCGCTCAAAGGCGCTATCCTTAACCAGATCACTCTGTTCTGGATGGATAAGTTCAAGGATCTGGTGGAAAATCATGTGCTGGCTTCCGAGACAAAGGACTTTCCCCCCGAACTCGCTCCCTATGCCGAGGAACTGGCCGGTCGCTCGGTGCTCGTCAAGCGGGCCAAGCCATTGCCCATAGAGTGCATCGTACGCGGCTATATCACCGGCTCGGGCTGGAAGGACTACCGCAAGACCGGCACGGTTTCGGGCCACAAGCTCCCGGTCGGGCTCCAGGAGTCCGAGATGCTGCCCACTCCCCTATTCACGCCCTCGACCAAGGCGGAAATCGGCCAGCATGACGAAAACATCACCGTGGAGCAGGCCAAGGACATGGCTGGCCGCGACATGGTGGCTCAAGTGGAAAAACTGTCCATCGAGATTTACTCCCGAGCCCGTGACTACGCCCGTTCACGCGGGATCATCATCGCCGACACCAAGTTCGAATTCGGCACGATCGACGGTAAGCTCCTGCTCATTGATGAAGTGCTTACGCCAGATTCCTCACGTTTCTGGCCAATGGATGGTTATGCACCCGGCCAAGGACAGCCCAGCTTTGATAAACAGTTCGTACGCGACTGGTTGGAGCAGATAGGCTTCAACAAGCAACCGCCCGCGCCGCACCTGCCGCTGGAGGTAATTGAAAAAACCAGGGATAAATACCTGGAGGCCTATGAACGATTGACCGGCGCGTCACTCAGTGTTTAATACAGGAACAGACAAACACATCTTCCATCGACTGCTCAGCTTCAAGGAGGTTCTCCGTGCTGCTTAAAGATAAGAAGGCCGCCATCTTCGGCGTGGCCAACGACAAGTCCATTGCCTACGGTATTGCCCAGCAGTTCAAGCAACATGGCGCCCGGCTCAGCTTCAGCTACCCCGGTGAAGCCATTCAAAAGCGCGTCGATCCCATCAGCGAGGAGATCGGCGGAGATTTCACCTTCCCCTGCGACGTGACCTCGGACGAGCAGCTCGCCGCCGCGGCCCAGATTGTAAAGGAGAAATGGGGCAGCGTGGACGTGCTCGTGCACTCCGTGGCCTTCGCCAACAGAGACGATCTCAAGAACCGCTTCATCGACACCTCGCGCGACGGCTTCAAGCTGGCCCTGGACATATCGGCCTATTCGCTCGTGGCCATGTGCAAGGCTTTCGAGCCCCTGCTTGCGCCGGGTGCTTCCGTCATGACCATGACCTATCTGGGTTCCACGCGGGTGGTCACGAACTATAACGTCATGGGCGTGGCCAAGGCCGCTCTGGAAGCGAGCATGCGCTACCTGTCCCATGAAATGGGAGCCTCGGGCGTGCGCGTCAACGCCATCAGCGCGGGTCCCATCAAGACCTTGGCTTCCAGCGGCATCTCCGGCTTCAAGTCCATCTTCAACCACATAGAGGAAAGAGCGCCGCTCAAGCGCAACGTCAGCATTGACGACGTGGGCAAGACCGCCCTCTATCTGGCATCGGATCTCGCTTCCGGCGTCACCGGCGAAGTGCTTTTCGTGGACTCCGGCTATAACATCATGGGACTTTAAGCATTTAGGGGATTCCCCGCATGTATCAGCTATTGACCATATTGGGCATTGCCATCGTCTGTATCCTGCTCGTGCGCGTGGTCTTTCCGCGCATGGGCATGGGCGGCTGAAATCCGCGCGGTGGGTGCGGTCCGCGCCCCCGGGATGACGACAGGAAGTAACCGAAGTCCTTGACAGGAAGAATATCGAGGACTAACAAGCTTCCTCTTGCCTTGCTCTTCCTCCATGTAAGGAAGGGCCGTAAGACCACAAGGAGGACGCTTATGCGCAAGTACGAAACGCTTCTGTTGTTCAGTCCCGAGCTGACGACAGAAAACCGCAAGGAGATTCTGGACAACCTCGGCGCCATCGTGGCGCGCGAGCAGGGCCAGACTCTTATGCTGGATGAATGGGGCTCCCGCGAACTCGCCTACGCCGTGAACAAGTTCACTCGCGGTCACTATGTCCGTCTGGAGTACGCCGGTCCCAGCCCGCTCATTGCCGAGCTTGAGCGCAATATCCGGATCACCGACGGCATCCTCAAGTTCGTCACAGTCAAGCTGGACGAGAACTTCCAGGCGGGGGAGGAGTAAGCCATGGCATTCAAGAGACGTTTTGCCCCAAGGAAAAAGTATTGCCGCTTTTGCGCGGACAAGAACGTGGCCATCGACTACAAGAACGCGGACCTGCTGCGCGACTTCATCACTGATCGCGGCAAGATCATCGCCCGCCGCATCACCGGCACCTGCGCCAAGCACCAGCGGAGACTGACCACCGCGATCAAGCGCTCCCGGCAGATGGCCCTGCTCTTCTATACCACAACGCACGCCACTTACGTGCGCAAGAAGACCATTTAGGAGTAGCCGCCATGCCCATGAAGATCATACTGCGCGCGGACGTGGATAACCTGGGCGTGCTTGGCGACGAAGTCGCCGTCAAGCCCGGCTACGCTCGCAACTATCTCATCCCGCAGGGCTTGGCCATGCCCGCCACCGGGTCCAACCGCAAGCAGTTCGAGCTGGAAAGCAAGAAACTGCAAGCCAAGGCCGACACTGCCCGCGGCGGCGCCGAAGCTCTTGCCGCCCAGATCAACGATGCCAAGGTTGTCATCGAGGTGCGTGTGGGCGAGGGCGACAAGCTCTACGGCTCCGTCACTGCCGGCAATATTGCCGACGCCCTGGCAGCTAAGGGCATTGAGCTCGACAAGCGCAAGATTCAGCTCGATCAGCCGATCCGCTCCACGGGAGCCTATACCATTGACGTACGCCTGCATCCTCAGGTGCGTGCCGAACTCAATGTGTCCGTGGTCCGGCTTGGCCATACTGAAGAGGCCCAGGCCGAGGCGGCTCCGGCTGCCGAGCCCGAGACTCAGGCCCAGGGCGCTGCCGAGTAGAGACATGAACGGGAACAGGCGCGCTTCTTCCCCAGGGGCCGCCGGCTCCCAGCTCACACAGGAAGCTCTTGGGAAAGTTTCCCAGGATATTCTGCGTAAAATCCCCCCCCAGAATCTGGAGGCTGAACAGGCCGTTCTGGGGGGGGTATTTCTGAACAGCTCCGTATTTCCCCAGCTCCTAGATCTGCTGGATGAGGATGACTTCTACTCCCCGGCCCATCAACGGATATACGCTGCTTTTACGGAGCTTTTCCGCAAATCCATTCCCGTCGACCTGCTCACCGTCGCCGATGAACTGCACAAGAGCGGTCAACTCGACACCATCGGCGGCCAGCCTTACCTTGCCGAACTGGCCGGAGGCGTCATCTCCGCGGCCAATGCGGTCTATCATGCCGAAATCGTCAAGGAAAAGTCCATTCAACGCCGACTCATCCGCGTTGCCACGGACATCATCGGCGAATGTTTCGAGCCTGGAACCGGCGTCACCGAATTGCTGGACCATTCGCAGCAGGCTATTTTCCATATTTCCCAAAGCCGCGGCACGCAGCCGTACCGATCCAGCGCCGAACTTGTCACGGAAGTCTTCGACAAGCTAACCGAACGCGCCAACCGCGGCGAACTCATCACGGGTGTCCGCACATTCTATACGAAATTCGATGAGATAACTTCCGGTCTGCAGCCAACAGACCTCATCATCATCGCCGGCCGCCCGAGTATGGGCAAGACGGCCTTCGCCCTGAACCTGGCCATGAACGCGGCTATTCACGACGAAGTGCCCACAGCCATCTTCTCCCTGGAAATGGGCATGGATCAGCTCATGATGCGCATGTTGTGCATCCATGGCTTGGTCGATCTCAAGAACGTGCGCAACGGCTTCCTGGGCGACGAGGATTGGGCCAAGCTCACGGACGCGGCCGATGCCTTGTCCCGCGCTCCCATCGTCATCGACGATACTCCGGCCATCACTGCCATGGAACTCCGCTCCCGCTGCCGCAGGCTCAAGATGGACAAAGGCCTCGGACTGGTCGTGGTGGACTACTTGCAGCTCATGCGCGCCAGCCGGCGCACGGACTCCCGCGAGCAGGAGATCTCTGATATCTCGCGCAACCTGAAGGCCCTGGCCAAGGAACTGCATGTGCCGGTTATCGCTCTGTCGCAGCTGAACAGAAAGGTGGAAGAGCGAACCAACAAGCGGCCCATGCTCTCGGACCTGCGCGAATCCGGGGCCATTGAGCAGGACGCCGACGTGATTTGCTTCATCTACCGTGACGAAGTATACAACGAGGACTCCCCCAAAAAGGGAGTGGCCGAAATCATTGTCGGCAAGCAGCGCAACGGTCCTGTGGGCGCTGTGGAGTTGGCCTTCATCGGCAAAAGCACGGCCTTTCGCGACTTGTCCCACCAGCCGGAGCCCTCGCCCTCGGAAGCCTCCAGCTTCTAGGCGCGGCCCGGCGCCAGCATCCAGGAGGATCGCGTGTATTTCGACCCGGTGGAAGCCCTGGAGCGAGATGCGCTTGCTCAATTGCAGACTGATCGGTTGCGAGCAACCGTCGAGCGAGCCGCCAAGTCCCCTTTCTATTCCAAGCGGCTTGCCGAAGCTGGACTCTCTGCCGCTTCGGTGACCTCGCCCGAAGACATCCGCAAATTTCCCCTGACCGGCAAGGATGATCTACGCTCCAATTATCCTTATGGATTTCTGACTTGTGATCGTCGCGAACTGGTTCGTCTGCATGCATCCTCGGGCACCACAGGCAATCCCACAGCAGTACTCTATACCCGGAAGGACTTGGAGCAATGGGCCGCGCTGGTGGCCCGCTGCATGTATTCCGTGGGTATGCGCAAGGGCGACGTGTTCCAGAACATTGCGGGCTATGGCCTGTTCACCGGCGGCCTTGGCATCCACTATGGGGCCGAATGGCTGGGCTGCTTGACCATTCCGGCCGGTGCGGGCAACACCAAGCGCCAGATCAAGCTCATCCAGGACTTCGAAGTCACCGCCCTGCACATCATCCCGTCTTATGCGCTCTACTTCGGGAGTGTGTTGGAAAAAGAGGGCATCCGGCCCGAGGACTTTCCACCGCGCATCGCACTCATCGGCGCGGAGCCGCATACCGACGAGGCGCGCAAGCGCATCGAGCAACTCCTGGGCCTGCGAGCATTCAATTCCTACGGCCTGTCGGAAATGAACGGCCCGGGCGTGGCCTTCGAGTGCACCGAGCAGAGCGGCATGCACATCTGGGAGGACGCCTACATCGTGGAGGTGATCGACCCGGTCACGCTGGAGCCAGTCCCTGAAGGCCAAGTTGGCGAACTGGTGCTCACCACGCTCACTCGCGAAGGCATGCCCATCATCCGCTACCGTACCCGCGACCTTACGCGCCTGCTACCGGGCCAATGCGCCTGCGGCCGGACTCACCGCCGCATCGACCGCATCTCCGGCCGCGCCGACGACATGCTTATCATCAAGGGCGTGAACATCTACCCCATGCAGGTCGAGCAGGTGCTCATGACCATGCCTGAGGTGGGGCAAAACTATCTTATCATCATCGAGCGTGAAGGCTACCTTGATCAGCTACGCATCAAGGTGGAAATCCAGGATGAGTATTTCGTGGAGGACATGCGGGGGTTGCGCTCCCTGCAGGAGAAGATCGCCCACAAGCTGCACGACGAAATCCTCATCACTCCGCGCGTGGATCTGGTGCAGCGTGGCACCCTGCCCCAAAGCGAAGGCAAGGCCAAGCGCGTGGTGGATGCACGGGAGACGAACTAGTGGCGACGGTCCTGGCTGCTGCGTTCATCGCCCTATTGCTGGCAGTGCTGGTCTTGCACCTGCTCAGCCTGCCAGCCAACTGGATACTGCTCGGGCTGGTGGCCGTCTGGAAGTGGACGCACCCAGCCATGGACGCTGGCTGGTGGTTCTTCGGCCTGCTGGCAGGCCTGGCCCTGGCCGGCGAGATCATCGAGCAGGTTGTGCAGATCGTCGGCGGCAAACGCTACGGCAGCTCGGGCCGGGGCCTGCTCGGCGCGTTCATCGGCGGCTTCGCAGGTGCGATCATGGGCGCGCCGATCCTGTTCGGGCTGGGCGCCATCCCAGGCGCGCTCCTGGGGGCCTATGCCGGTGGATTGATCTTCGAACTCATGCACGAGCGGCCTTTTGTCGAAGCGCACCGCTCCGCCCTGGGCAATATGTACGGGCGCATCCTAGGCAACGTGCTCAAGCTTGCCTTGGGCATCACCATGCTCGTGCTGTCGATTCCCAGAATTTGGCCAAATTGATTGTTCGCCGACCGTATGGGTCGGATCACCTAATTCCGCATGATGGAGTCCCGCATGGCTACGCTATTTCCACTGCATCGCGGCCGCATGGAATACTTCTGTCTGGGTTGCGGTGCGCGCTATGGAATCGACCAGCTCCTGTACACTTGCCCCGAGTGCGGCGGCGTATTCCTGCTGGAAGACCTGGACTTCGATAAGCTGCGCGAAACTCCCGGCGAAGGGTGGCGTGAGATATTCGATGCCCGAGCGGGCGAGAAGCGCGCCTTCCTGCGCGGCATCTTCCGCTTTTACGAGATCACGGCTCCGGTGCTCGAATCCGAGGACATCATCTGCCTAGGCGAGGGCAACACGCCTATCGTGGAGGCCAGCCCAGCCCTGCAGCAACGCCTGGGCGGCCAGCGCATGGCCTATAAGAACGACGGCCAAAACCCGAGCGCGTCTTTCAAAGACCGCGGCATGGCCTGCGCCTACAGTTACCTCAAGGCGCTCATCCGCAAGCACAAGTGGGACAGCGTGCTGACCATCTGCGCCTCCACTGGCGACACCTCGGCCGCGGCCGCACTCTACGGCGCGTATGTGGGTGGAGCAATCCGCACTGTGGTGCTGCTGCCCCAGGGTAAGGTCACGCCCCAGCAGCTGGCCCAGCCGCTCGGCAGCGGCGCCGTGGTCATGGAGATTCCCGGCGTATTCGATGACTGCATGAAGGTGGTCGAGCACCTGGCCGACAACTACCGCGTGGCCCTGCTCAACTCCAAGAATGCCTGGCGCATCCTGGGACAGGAATCCTACGCATTCGAGGTTGCTCAGTGGTACGATTGGGACATGGCCGGCAAGTGCGTGTTCGTGCCTATCGGCAATGCCGGTAACGTCACGGCCATCATGGGCGGCTTCCTCAAGCTTCACCGCCTGGGCATTATAAACGAGCTGCCGCGCGTATTCGGCGTACAGTCGCACCATGCCGACCCGGTCTACCGCTATTACAACGAATCCGACCCGACCAAGCGCACATACCAGCCGGTCAAGGTAACGCCTTCGGTTGCTCAGGCAGCCATGATAGGCAATCCGGTTTCCTTTCCACGCGTGAAGCACTTCGTAGACCAGTACACGGCCATCGGCGGCCGGGACGCCTTCCAGGTGCTACAGGTCACTGAACAAGCCATCATGGAAGCCATGCTGCTGGCCAACCGCCATGGCCACATCGCCGACACCCAAGGCGGTGAATGCCTGGCCGGGCTCATGACCGCCATGGACCAGAAGCTCATATCCAAGGACGAACTGGCCGTGCTCGATGCTACGGCACACATGCTCAAGTTCATCGGCTTCCAGGAAATGTATTTCCAGAACACCTTCCCGCCCGAGTACGGCGTATCGCCCGACCCGGCCATGACCAATGCTCCCCTGCCCGTGCTGTCCATGCAGGACAAGCAAAGCCTGACGCCCGAGGAATTCACGCTCAAGGCCGCCGAGACCGTGGCCTCGCGGCTTGGCGTGGAACGCAAGCGCTAGGCCCGGCATGGCCAAAAGAATTCGCGCCGACCAGGCTCTGTACGAGCAGGGCTTGGTTAGTGATCGCGAGAAGGCCACGCGGCTCATCATGGCCGGACAGGTCCTGCTTGAACGCGGCGGCAGGTTCGAACTCGTGGCCAAGCCAGGCCAACAGGTTGCGCTTGACGACGTGCTCGTGCTCAAGGAGGGCGAACGCTTCGTAAGCCGCGGCGGCTATAAGCTGCTTACGGCCATCGAGGAGTTCGAGTTGGACTTCACCGATCTGGTGGTGCTCGATGCCGGGGCGTCCACGGGCGGATTTACGGACTGTGCCCTGCAGCATGGAGCGCGGCGTGTATATGCCGTGGACGTAGGCACGCACCAACTGCACGAAAAGCTGCGCCAAGATCCGCGCGTGGTAAGCCTGGAAGGCGTGAACCTGCGCCATGCGGGGCCGGAATTGATCCCCGAGGCTGTGGATGCCGTGGTTGCCGACGTGTCCTTCATCTCGTTAACCCTCGTGCTTCCGGCCTGCATGCGCTTCCTCAAGCCCGGCGGCCTTGTCGTCGCGCTGGTCAAACCCCAATTCGAGCTTGAGCCCCACGAGATCGGTAAGGGCGTGGTGCGCGATGAGTCCCTGCAGCGCAAAGCCGTGGATAAGATTATTGCCTTCGCCAACCAGGAGTTGGGTCTGAGTCTTTCCGGTGTCGCTCCTTCGCGCATCAAGGGACCGAAAGGCAATCAGGAATACCTGGCCTGCTTCCAAAAGCCTGCCTGAACTCTGAATATCCAACTATTTCGATTGTCTCGGCAATCCGTGAGTGCTAGAGACAGCACCCATGTGGCAAGGCACCTTCTTCAGTCTGCTCTCGGGCATTGCTTTCGGCTTGCTGGGCGTACTGGCCAAGCTTGGCTATGCCCAGAACATGCCCGTGGGCCTCGTGCTCCAATGCCGTTTTCTGTTCGGCGCGGCCTTCATGTTCCTGTTCCTCCTGGGCTGGCGCCGCCGGCTCCTGCGCCTTGACCTGCCCGGCCTGGCCATGGTGGCCGCCATCGGCATGGTGCTCTACTATGCCCAGAGTTCTTTCTTCTTTCACTCAGTGGAGCACATCCCGGTTTCTACCACGGTGCTCATCCTCTACGGCTATCCCGTGACAGTGACGCTCCTCTCGGTTGTCCTGTACAAGCTAAGGTTGACCAGGCTGCTCGTGCTCTCGCTCATCCTCGTCAGCGCCGGCTGCGGCCTTATCTGCTATGACGCCTTCCTGCGCGAACTCAATCCCACAGGTCTGCTTTACGCTTTCGGCGCCTTGGGATGCTTCACGATCTACCTTCTGCTGGTACAAAAGGTCATGCAGGGACGCCATCCACTCTCCGTGAGTTTCTACATGATCCTTTTCACGGGCCTGAGCTTCCTGCTCCTGCAAGGACCCGGCACCCTGGCCTCGTTGCGCATGTCGAACCTGCCCATAGCCCTTGGCCTGGGATTCATCCCGACGGCCTTGGCCATAACTCTGCTCTTCCTGGCCATTGAGCGCATCGGCAGCGCTCACGCCGCCATCTTCTCCTCTTCCGAGCCTGTTGCCGCGTTGGTGGCGGCACACCTCATCCTCGGTGAGCCCATAGTCACGCTACAGGTCATGGGCATGCTGCTGATCCTCGCGGGCGTCATCCTGCCCAATCTGAAGACTGCCGTCATTCTCAGAAGATCAAGAGCAGTCAGCAGGAGCAGCTAGTTGCAAAGGTCGTCTGCACCTAGTCCAAGCATAGCCATCTAGCCGCCTTGGCTATGTTAGCCGCTAAAGGACAGTTCGTCTTAGCCTAACGAATTCACGAATTCCCGCCCCCACTTCCGGCATTGCTCCCGGCCCTCTTCACCTGGTTGCCAGAGCAGCTTGAAGCCGTCGTTGACCAGTTCAAATCCGCCTTCCCGCAGACGCTGCGTGATGAGCTTCACTGACTCACCGCTCCAGCCATAGGAACCAAAGGCCGCCGCCTTCTTCTGCTTGAACTTCATGCCTCGAATTTCTTCAATGATTCCGGCTACAGAGGAGAGTATGCCGTTGTTGATGGTCGAAGAACCCACGAGCACGGCCTTGGAACGGAATACATCCGTAACCATAACGGTGCGGTCGCTCCTGGCTATATTGTACAGCTTCACTTCCGTACTCGGACTGGCGGCGCGAATGCCTTCGGCAATGGCTTCGGCCATGACCCGTGTGGCGTTCCACATGGTATCGTACAGCAACGTGATCTGATCTTCCTGGTAGTCGTCGGCCCATTCCTCATACTTCTCCACGATGTTCATGGGCCTGCTTCGCCAAATGACGCCATGACTCGGGCAGATGAGGTTCAGGGGCACGTTCATGCTCTTGAGTTCGTCGATTTTCTTGCGCACCGAGGGAGAGAACGGGGTTAGGATATTGGCGTAATACTTGAGAGCTTCATCAAACAGTTCGCAAGGATCCACCAGGTCATCGTACATGAACTCGGATGCGTAGTGCTGTCCGAAGGCATCATTGGAAAACAGAATGTTATCCTCGGTAAGATAGCAAAACATGCTGTCCGGCCAGTGCAGCATCGGAGCTTCAATGAAAACAAGATCCATGTTTCCCAGGCTGAACTTGTCTCCAGTGCGCACGACCTGGAAATTCCAGTCCTTATGATAGTAGCCTGTGAGCGATTTTACTGCATTCTTGCTGCAATAAAGGGGCACATCCGGGATGCGGCTCAACAACTCGGGCAACGCGCCGCTATGATCGACTTCCGCGTGGTTAACCACCACCGCATCGATTTTTTGGAGGTCCACGAGCCGCTCCAAATCCTGGACAAAAGCCCGATCATAAGGCGACCAGACCGTGTCCACGAGTACGGTCTTCTCCCCACGAACCAGATAGGAATTGTAGGATGAGCCACGAGCCGTAGTGTATTCCTCGCCATGGAATTTCCTCAACTCCCAGTCTATTTTGCCAACCCAGGTGACATTTCTGGTGACGGAAAAGCTCATGATTCCTCCTCGCTGCCGTACGTTAAGCCGGAGCAATCCCGACCTTATTAACTGCTTACAGCATTGCCGCCCAGAATCAAACGCCAGGATCATTCGCCGGCCAAGCTGCCCCGTGTGCCAGATCAAGGAAGTATGTCAGGGTGGCTTTACTTGCACCGTCCAGCGGGTGTGCTATGTTTCCCCTGATGCAAGTCGTTGGCAGACTTGTATTATTTTAAAGGATTACTAAAGCGAGGCGTGACATAATGGCAAAGAGATCACATCTGTACGCCGCTCTGATCATGCTGCTGTTGCTCGGCGTCCACTTGCCAGTGGCGCTTGCGGCCAAACAGGGCGACAAGGCATATCCCAATGGGCAGTTCCTTCTTTCGGCCACCAAGCTCCATGCACTACTCGAAAAGGATGGTGTGGTGGTCGTCGATGCCCGTGACGACAAGGACTTCGATGGCCGGCTGTTGCCGGGAGCAGTACGCATGCCCTGGACGCTCTTCACGCAGTCCGATCCTACCCGAAACATGGGGGGCGTGTTCGTAGGCACAGTCAGGGCACTGGATATCCTTGCTCAACATGGCATCAGCCGAAACGACATGGTCGTTCTTTATGATTCCGTAGCTAGGGACGGCGGGGCCACGGCCTCATATGTCTTTTGGGTCCTGGACCTGCTCGGCCATGAAAAAATGGCCCTGCTTGAGCGCGGCATCGATGGTTGGAAAGAGGCCGGGCTGCCTGTGACCAGCGAGTCAGCCAAGCCTACCCCGAAGCGATATGAAGCATCCTGGGAAGAGGTGCGTTTACGCAGGCTGACCGAGGAGCAGTTCATCATGAGCCGTTTGGGAGATCCTTATTACCAGATTCTCGATTCGCGCTCTCAAGACGAGTACATTGGCAAGAGGATCAATACCGCCCTGGACGGGACTCCACTCAAACCAGGGCATATACCGGGGGCGTTCAATGTAGACTACACGCTCAACTGGAGGGGCCAAGACAAGGCGATCAAGCCGTATGCGGAACTCCGCCGACTGTATGGTGAGCTTGATCCCACCAAGGCTGTGATCGCCTACTGCCATTCCGGCCGGCGAAGCTCTTTCAGCTATTTCATTCTTCGGCTGATGGGCTTTGAGGACGTCATTCTTTATGATCACTCTTGGCAAGGCTGGGGCCAGCCCCAATTGTTCTATCCTGCGGCAAACAAATGACCGGCTGATACCCGAGTTGTCGATGTTAAAGATTTCCAAGGCACTTAGAGCAGATTGCTTTTAAGACGCCCGCTCCGGCGTTGACGGCGCAAGTGAATTGCGCCTACGCCAAAGCTAGCGGTAAGCCATGCCAACGCATGGCTTGCAGAGCATTTTCAAAAGCAAAATGCTCTAACTCGAGAAGGAAATGAAACGTTCTTTTTACCTGATCTGACAGATCGGGTATGCTCGCACCAGGCCGTCACACTCAGAACCTCACTTGAATAGAGCGGAGGCGATCATGACCGACATTCCCAAGCTTCTCGGCAGTGAAGCCGACTCCCTGCTCAACCATACATGCACGACCATCCCCAAGGAGGTCCTGCACGCGCCTGGGTCGGATTTCGTGGATCGGATCATGGCCAGTGGCGACCGCCCCGTGCCTGTGCTGCGCAACATGCAGCTCATTTTCAACACCGGCCGCCTGGCAGGCACGGGCTACCTGTCCGTCCTGCCCGTGGATCAAGGCATTGAGCATACGGCTGGCTCGTCATTCGCCGCCAATCCGGCCTTTTTCGACCCTGAAAACATAGTCAAGCTGGCCCTGGAGGGCGGCTGCAATGCAGTGGCTTCAACACTGGGCGTGCTTGCTTCGGTGGCGCGCAAGTATGCGCACAAGATACCTTTCCTGCTCAAACTCAACCACAACGAGCTGCTGACCTATCCCAACAAGTGGGATCAGCACATGTTTGCCTCGGTGGAGCAAGCCTTCGAGATGGGCGCCGTGGCCGTCGGCGCGACAATCTATTTTGGTTCCGAGGAATCCAACCGCCAGATAGAGGAGGTCTCGGCCGCCTTCGAGGCTGCTCACGAGCTGGGCATGGTCACCGTACTGTGGTCCTATTTGCGCAACCCAGGCTTCAAAAAGGACGGCAAGGATTATCACACTTCGGCGGACATGACCGGCCAGGCCAACCATCTGGCTGCGACCATCAAGGCCGATATCGTCAAGCAGAAGCTGCCCACCCTCAACGGGGGCTTCAAGGCTATCGGCTTTTCCAAGACCGATCCGCGCATGTACTCGGATCTGGCCACGGACCATCCCATCGACCTGACTCGCTACCAGGTAGCCAACTGCTATATGGGACGGGCCGGGCTCATCAACTCCGGTGGTTCCTCGAGCGAAAACGACCTTGCCCAGGCTGTACGCACGGCGGTTATCAACAAGCGGGCCGGGGGCATGGGCCTCATCTCGGGCCGCAAGGCTTTCCAGAGATCCATGCCAGACGGCGTGGCGCTGCTACAGGCCATCCAGGACGTCTACCTGGACAAAAGCATAGGCTTGGCCTAGGCCGTTTTGTCGGAAGGCAACCCAGCGGATTCCGATCCGGCTTGACCAAGTTCCTGAGCAAGTAGCTTCATTTCCTTTAACGGAAAGCTGGGTTGGTTTTGCTCGCTCCGGAACTGCGGATGCCCCGGCAGTAGCGACAAGGAAGCACTGACTAATGCTTGAAGCAACCAGCGAATCCCTGTGGTTCGCCTTCGGACTGACCCTGTTTGCCGGGCTGGCCACAGGCATCGGCAGCGCCCTGGCCTTCCTCACCCGCCAGACCAGCACGCGCTTTCTGTCGACTTCGCTGGGATTTTCGGCCGGCGTCATGCTGTACGTCTCCTTCATGGAGATCATGCGCAAGGCACAGCTGTCATTGGCAGGAGAGTTGGGCGAGGTTGACGGAACCTGGGCCGCGGTCGGCGCGTTCTTCGCGGGCATTCTGCTCATCGGGATTATCGACAGGCTGGTGCCCTGCGAAGAAAATCCCCACGAAGTACACAAGGTGGAGGAACTCTGCGGGCCGGCAGCGTGTATCCCGAATGGAGCCCTGATGCGCATGGGCCTGTTCACGGCCCTGGCCATCGGCATCCACAACTTTCCGGAGGGCTTGGCCACCTTCGCCGCGGCCCTGCACGACCCGAACCTGGGCGTGCCGGTCGCCGTGGCAGTGGCCATCCACAACATTCCCGAGGGCATCGCCGTGTCCGTGCCCATCTACTACGCCACAGGCAGCCGCCAAAAGGCCTTTGCGTGGTCGTTCCTGTCGGGCTTGTCCGAGCCTTTGGGCGCTATCATCGGCTATGTCTTGCTTTTGCCCTTCTTCAACGGCTTGACCTTTGGCCTGCTCTTTGCCTCCGTGGCGGGCATTATGGTCTTCATCTCGCTGGATGAACTGCTGCCAACGGCTCAGGAGTACGGCCACCATCATCTATCCATCTATGGGCTTGTGGCCGGCATGCTTGTCATGGCCCTGAGCCTGCTCCTATTCATTTAAGTCTACTCTTGGAATAGGGGTAGCCTCACAGCGGCCCTCGGGTTTCTGACCTGCCCGGCTCTTTTCGGACCAGTTGAAACTTAAGAACGTGGCTCCCAGCCGAAAAGGAGGGAGTCATGAGAAATGCACGTTTTGCCGACGAGCAGATGGTGAACATCTTGCGCGAAGCGAATTGTAGTGCTCCCCAGAGATCAGGGAGGGCAGTCTCGTGTCAGACCAAATCTTACCGGAAAGAAGCTCCAGCACTGACTCCTTTTTTAGGGGCTCTCCGATATACTTGAAAGAATAAACCGATTAACAAGAACATAGAAATACGTTGGAGTACAATATCTTAAGCACTTCGAAATGGAGGAAACACTAATGGATGTTAATATTCTTAAAGGAAAATGGAAGCAAATGCGGGGTGAGGCTCAACGTCAATGGGGCAAACTCACAGGGGATGATCTAGATATGATAGAGGGAGATCGTGACAAGCTCATTGGGAAAATACAAGAACGTTACGGCAAACAGAAAGATGAGGCTGAGAAAGAAGTAAACAAGTGGATCTCTAGCACTCATTAATTTGGATTGATCTGTCGCAGATAAGGTGCAGGCAGAACTACTCACATGTTATGAAGTTTGCTCCTGGCTTTTGTTTAGCATTTATGATGTTTTATAACGGAAAGCCAAACGTTATCGCAACAAATCTATAACCACGCAAAGGTTAGTATGGACATTCTGCGCATCTTACTGGCGATACTAATTCCACCTTTGGGTGTTTTTTTACAAGTAGGAATAGGTGTTCAATTTTGGATCAATATTCTTTTAACGCTGCTTGGATACATTCCAGGCATTATCCATGCCATTTATGTTATTTTGAAGTACTAATGATAACCTTTACGAGAACCATATGCTCTCGGTGTTAAACACCTGAGAGTCGCTTATGCTCTTGCCCAAGGAAGCCAGAGGCGGTCCCCCCAAATTCAGACAGGCCTGTAAGGTGTAGCCGATGAACGAGAGGAGACAGCTTTAGAGCATTTTGCTTTTGAAAATGCTCTGCAAGCCATGCGTCGGCATGGCTTGCCGCCCCGCAGGCGTAGGCGGAATGTAATTCCGCCGTCAACGCCGAAGGGAGCGTCTGAAATGCAAAATGCTTAAGAGCAGAGGACACGGTATTCGGCAGAGTTCAAGGCCAAGGTCGCCAAAAGGCCATCAAGTGGGACGAGACGCTAGCCCAGCTTGCATTAAGATTTGGCGTGCATCCGAACCAGGTGCGCAGTGGAGAAAGCAGTCCATTGAAGGGCTGACGGTAGCTTTCGCCGGCAAGCCCGATATGGCGAGCAGCTTTCGGGAGGCCGAGGTCAAGGAACTGCATGCCAAGATCGGCCAGCTTGCGGTCGAACGAGATTTTTAGCCGAGATCTTCAACACCGACCAAGACAGCCAATTCACGAGCCTTGATTGACCCAAACGCTAAAGAATGCCGGAGTCAGGGTCTCCCATGGACGGGACAGGCCGGTGGATGGACAACGCCATAGTCGAGCGGCTGTGGCACTCGCTCACGTACAAGTGCGTTTACCTGCATGCCTTCAAAAGGGGCAGCCAGGCCCGGCTGGAAATCGGCAAGGGGCTTGTCTGCTAGAATTCCAATCATCCCAACTCCAGTCTGGATGGCGGAACTCCCGACGATGTATATGCGGAGGCGTTATTGCCTGGACCGGGGAATGCTCCGGGCATGTCACCATCCCGCCTGGCGGCGTGACAAGCAAACTGGCTACATCTTAGAGCAGCTTGCTTTTAAGACGCCCGCTCCGGCGTTGACGGCGCAAGTGAATTGCGCCTACGCCTACGCGGCGGCAAGCCATGCCGACGCATGGCTTGCAGAGCATTTTCAAAAGCAAAATGCTCTATTTCTGCCGCCGACCTGTCCAGACAATCGGGACCACCCCTGACTCTGATCTCTGTTCTATACCTGCATTCGGCTGATTATCCTTGCCAGAATTCTCCCGGGAGATGTAGAAATTTCAACATGGAAGTATCCTTAACCTGCTCTCTGCCCCGGAGATCTAAATATGCGCTCTCTCTCCCTACTTCTTGCTTTGTGTATTTTGATGGGTCAGTTTCAGGCTTGCGCCACTCGAAATATCAACCTTGTCGACCGAAACCATGAGGCTGCAGACGCACTGCTTCTCAAGGCCGGCGCTTCACTCGACAAGGGCAAACCCATTTTGGTTGCCACCATCATGGATGTCGCTGATTTGACCAAAACATCCCGTTTTGGCCTTATTACCGCGGACATGTTGGCCGGTCGCCTGGCCCAGCAAGGGTATACTGTTCTGGAGATCAAACTTGATCGAGAAAATCTGTACACTTTGACTGGTACCGGAGAGATGCTTCTCTCCAACGAGCTTCGCAACCTTTCAGCTAGCTTTGGAGCGCAGGCTGTACTTATTGGGACGTATGCGCCGGCAGGAGAGCAGGTCTACGTGTCCGCCAAGCTGGTGCGGGCCAAGGACAGCGTCATCATCGCCGCGGAGGATTACAGGCTGCAGGGGGACGATGTCGCCTCACTGATAGATCCCGACTTAGCCCTGAGGACTAGCTCATGGTACTGAGTAGCTCGCAAAAAGAATGTCTACCAGTCCTTGCCAATGCGTGTATGGGTATTATATTTCATTTTGAAGCGAATAAGTCGCTTCATATGTTCTTTGAAGGGGGCGCACTGGTTTCGACGGGGATAGTCGAAGCCTTGGTTGCAGGCCGAGGAGCCGCTGGCCTCGTAAAAAGCGGCAACTGAATAATCGCCAACGATTACAATTACTCCCTGGCAGCTTAGCTAGCCAGCGCTTCGCCGGCAGATGTCTGATACGCCGGGTCGAAGTGCCAAAACATCAGACTGGCGCAACGCGGTGTCCGTGACGCCGAGCGCGAGAACTTTTGCGGACTCACCAGAAGAAAAGCCCGTTCAGGGGCGTTCCTTCGGTTAAATAAAACCTGAACTAAGCCTGTAGATGCCATGAGCTAAGCGTTCTCGGACGCGGGTTCGATTCCCGCCGCCTCCACCAAATTTCTATCCCACCAAGTCCAATGGAATCAGAAAGGCCCGCAAATAGCGGGCTTTTCTGCTTTCTAGTGTCCGGCATAGTCCAGTCTCGTCTTTTGACATCCGGGGGTAACTGGGGGTAAGCATGGGGGTAGGCGAGCTTCGAAGCGCAAAAAAACGCTTGAGTTACCCCCACACGTCTTGGAGCCCCCGCTATGCCGCTATCCGATACGTCCGTCCGCAATGCCAAGCCCGAGTCCAAGCCCCGCAAGTTATCCGATGGTGGGGGTATGTTCCTGCTTGTTACCCCCAGCGGGGGGAAATGGTGGCGTTTCAAGTATCGCTTTAAGGGCAAGGAAAAACTTCTTTCCCTCGGCGTCTATCCCGATGTGAGCTTGAAGGAGGCCCGAGAGCGCCGCGACGAAGCCCGGAAGCTGCTCGCCAATGGCATTGACCCGAGCGAGACGCGCAAGGCGGAGAAGAACAGCCAAGCGGACAGCTTCGAGGAAGTGGCCCGTGAATGGTACGACAAGTTCAAGCCCTCCTGGTCCGACTCTCATGCTATGCGCATTCTTCGCCGCCTTGAACAGAATATCTTCCCCTGGCTGGGCTCCCGGCCGATCAAAACCATATCCGCACCTGACCTATTGGCGGTAATCCGCCGCATCGAGACACGCGGGGCTGTCGAGACTGCCCACCGTGCCCTGCAGAACTGCGGCCAAATCTTCCGCTATGCCGTCGCATGCGGCCGGGCCGAACGTGATCCGTCCGGCGATTTGCGCGGCGCCCTCCCCCCTTCCGAAGAAAAGCACCATGCCAGCCTGACGGACCCCAAAGCCGTTGCCGCTCTCCTGCGCGACATCGATGACTATGAGGGCTCTTTTGTCACGCGCTGCGCCTTGCGCCTAGCTCCGCTGGTCTTTGTCCGGCCCGGCGAGCTTCGCCATGCCGAGTGGTCCGAGATCGACCTTGACCATGCCGAATGGCGCATCCCTGCCGAGAAGATGAAAGCGCGCACGATGCATATCGTTCCCCTCTCCAAACAAGCCGTGGAGATCATGCGCGAACTTCATGCACTGACTGGCCAGGGCAAGTACCTCTTCCCGAGCGTGCGGACCAGCGCCCGGCCCATGAGCGAGAACACGGTTAACGCCGCTCTTCGCCGCCTGGGCTACTCCAAGGACGAAATGACCGGCCACGGCTTCCGCTCCATGGCGTCCACCATTCTGAATGAACAGGGCTGGAACCGTGACGCAATTGAGCGCCAGCTTGCCCATGCCGAGCGCAATTCAGTCCGCGCCGCCTACAACTATGCTGAGTTTCTGCCCGAGCGCCGGAGGATGATGCAGAGTTGGAGTGATTACTTGGACGCGCTACGCTCAGGGACGAAGATCATTCCCTTCCGCACCGGCCAAGTGGCTTAGATGGCGATCCGCCCGAATCAATCGGGCAGCGCATAGAAAGCGGTCCGGCCAGGTGTTACCAGCACCAAAGACCGGACCTAACCACAACCGTCCTGAACAGGAGGAACGGCCATGGCTGAGCAATCCCTTATCTACCGCGACCAGGCTTTGCAACCCGCTCCAGTTATTCCAGGCTTTCGAGATCTCTCCACGTTTTCCACCTGCCTAGAGGATATTATGTTTCAAGCCATCGGCCGTCTTGAAGGCTTCCTCGAGATGACTTCCGACTGTGCCGGTCCCGAAAAGATGATGATTGCCGACATTGGCCTTGAGCTTCTGAAAAATGCCAAGCGCGAGATGGTGGAGAATTTCAACCTGATTGAGCGACATTTCGGCACTATCAGAATTGATCGCTTCACCTGGGGTAAGGAATGCCGGAAGGCTCGTGTGGCTGGTGATTGCATCGGAGTGCAGGTGTTTCGCAATAAGGGCGGCAGACAGGAGCCCGTCCTCCTGCTGGAGAAAGAGGCCCACTATGTCTGAGATCCAAGCCGCCATCTCAGGCGAAATAAGCGACATGGCCGAAGCTGTCCGGGCCGTGAGCCTTCGCGAACTTATCGTCAGCTTGCTTAATGACAGCATAGACAATGCCCTGGGGCCAATCGATGACCTATTTTTGCTTGCCGGCCGCACCGCTGGTGAACATGGAGCAGACAATCCCGACCTTCATAGTGTCTGTCGAGTGGGCCAGGTGCTTCATGACTCAGCGCGCAAGGAACTGCTCGCCATGACAAGCATGGTTGAGGAGTTGATAGCGGGCAGGCGCAAGAAATAGCTTACGCGCAGCCTGCCAGGGAAGGCGCGCTGCGTGGCTGCCAGCCCAAAAGAATTGACGAGCTCTCACCTGTTCTGCAATTATTTACTACGTATTGGGCTTAATAAGTCATCCTCGGTCAACCGAGATGGCAAGATAACGCCCCTCCATCTCCCGGCCTAGATGTAGATTGCTACCTATGTCGAAAGGGCGGTACTCCCGCCGCCTTGGCTGGATAATCTTGGGAGCGCAGGCAGGGAACCTCATGCAATTACAGTTCACCGGCAAGGAGCTTGTGGCGCGATTGGGAATCAATGCAGAAACTCTTCGCGAGTTGATAATTAAGGAGGAGCTTCTTCCAATCAAAGAAGGGTTTAACAAGTTCAACTCATATAAAGAAGTCAAGAGATATGCCAAGCTTACTCGTAGTTGGAAGGAGAAGGAAATTGGCGGCTCTTGTCTTGAGCCAATATATGGAGAAGATACCTGCAAAGGCCTTATAGATGAAAGAATTACTTTAGCTTTTGCTTTGCATCTCCGATTTTCGAGAAAGGATGTTGAAGCTTTTGTACAATCCAATTTTGCCAATCAGCATGTCAATGAAACGGATGTACCACGAGAAGTGCAAGAAGAGATACCGCCAACGAGATCGACCACCCTAGCCGCTACTCCCCAAGTAAGCCTGGAGGAATTGGCGACCAGTTTGAGGGAAAATGGCTGTGGGTTGCCAGAACAAGCATGGGTCCTGAATAAGTCTTTTCCAAAGCAACAGAAGAAGATTGGCTGGTTGCTTCATGATGATAAGAGCATAGGACCCGAACGCGCTAGGCAATACACGCGCGAGCTCCGCAAGAAACATGAATCCATGTTGAGACCCGAGGCTGCCTAGCTAAAGTTTTACGCAACGCCTACCGTTTTTACCATTCGCACTACCAGAAGTACCAGCGACTACCACAGCCGGTAGTAACTACTCCTTGGTTAGTCCAGTAACGGCTAACCAAGGAGCCTTTATGTCCAACCTGCATTCCCTTCCCAAGGATGGCTTTGTCAGAGCCCGGCAGATCGTGGGTGATGCAAAGCGCGGCATCCCGCCGATCATTCCTGTTTCCAGATCCGCTTGGTGGGCTGGCGTTGCGTCCGGTCGCTACCCAAAGCCCGTAAAGCTCGGACCACGTACGACAGCCTGGCGCGCCGAAGACATCCGACGATTGGTCGAAAACCTGTCGGGGGGCGCAGATGAAAAGTAAGACCCCGGAAGCCTTGACGGACAACCGGGGCGTACAAATTGGCGGCACCAATTCTGTATATGCTTCCGGCCCCGAAGGCAAGGACGACAACTCTTCCGAAGCGCAGCGCACCCGCATTCTCGAACACCTGTATAGTGCGAGTTTGACCACCCTGGAGGCGCGCCGACTTCTGGACGTGCTGCACCCTGCAGCTCGCGTTATGGAGCTGCGTCGGGCGGGCTATCGGATCGTCACGCACTGGACAGAGGACATAACCCCTGAGGGAAAGCCACACCGCGTGGCTCGGTATGTTCTACATGGGGAGGGCGTGGCATGAAAAAACTATTGGCTTGCTACCGCTACCAGGCTCCGCTCGACCTCATGCCTTCTGAGGCAACCGAGTTGAACCGGTTTGTGCGGAGCCTCGATGACGCGCCATGCTCGAACTGCAATGGCCCGGCGCACGCGACAGTCCTTCTTGCTGTAGAGCCCACCGAAGAACAAGGACAGGTGACGATAGTCTTTGGGCGGTTCTGTCTGGTGTGCATGGCCCTAGCGAAAGATGAGGGGGTGATTTGATGCCCCTGCCCTTTCTCGTCAGAAATCAAGATAAACTCATCTTGGAGCATACAGCCCGGCGCCATGCCGATGCCGCAAGCGCGCAAACGATTCCTGCCAGCCCAAAGAGCCGCGGTTATAGGCGGGACATCGCAAACAATCTCGTGGACGCGCTCGCCGTGGCGGGCTGGCCCTGGAATCGTCGTCTGTCGCTCTATCTCGACTCTCTGGAGGCCGAGGAATGAGCGACATCACCACGGACTTCCGCCGTTGTATGGAGAACGCTGGCCTGGCGCCCGGCGAAGAGATCATCTCTGATGGCAACCTCCATCGCTGTGGGACCGCTGATAAACCCGTCTCGAAGAATGGCTGGTATGTGCTTCATGCTGATATCCCGGCATCTGGCGCCTATGGCGACTGGAGAACGGGAGAATCTGGAACGTGGACAGCTAAGGCGGACCGCGACCTATCGCCAGCCGAGCGGGAACGAATCAAGACCCGTATCAAGACGGATCGCAAGGCCCGGGAGGCCGAAGAGGTTCGACGCCACGCCGAAGCAGCGGAGCGGGCCAGATGCATCCTTGAGTCAGCCGAACCCGCAACGGATGGCCACCCATACTTGAAACGCAAGGGCGTTCCCGCTCATTCCGGTGCTAAGCTCGCCAGGGATGGCCGGCTTGTAATCCCGGTCCTCGGTCCGGACGGCAAACCGCAATCTGTTCAATTCATTGATGCTGATGGTGGCAAGATGTTCCTGGCCGGAGGCAAGACTGCCGGCGGCTACTTCGCCATCAGGGGAGCCGACGGACCGCTCTACATCTGCGAGGGCTACGCTACCGCTGCAAGCATCCACGTTGTCACTGACGGGACCGTCTTGGCTGCCTTCAACTGCGGTAATCTAAAAGCCGTGGCCCAGGTTGCGCGGAACCGCTACCCTGAGCGGCAAATCATCTTGTGCGCTGACGATGACCACGCCACGCAGGGCAATCCCGGCCTGACAAAGTCCCGCGAGGCAGCCAGTGCCGTGGGCGGGCTTATGGCCGTGCCCACCTTCTCCGAGTCGGCCAATCGCGGAACAGACTTCAATGACCTGCACCAGGCCGAAGGACCGGAAGTCGTGCGCCGTTGCCTTGTTGATGCAAAACCGTTGGACACGTCGGACATGTCGGACAACGCCTACTCTCCCAATGGAAAGGGGCTGTCCGACACTGGAAATGGGCAGCCGGACACGTCGGACAAAGCCGCGTCAGTGGCCGTTCCCAAGGGCTTTTTGAACAATGAGGCTGGCCTATTCCGCCTGGAGGAAGACCAGGAAGGCGCAGTGCAGCAAGTGTGGCTTGGCCCCTGTCTAGATGTGCTGGGCATGACCAGAGATACCGACGGCGCGGCCTGGGGGCTATATGTCCAATGGCGCGACCCTGATGGCCATGTCCACCGCTGGGCCATGCCCCTGTCCATGCTCTCGCGGGATGATTCTGGGTGGCACTCCTCTCTTGCTGATGGGGGATGGACTGGAGCGCCAGGCAAGAAGGCGCGCCAGGGTGTTGCAACCTACCTGGCCACGTCGAGGCCGAAAGACCGCGTGCGCTGTGTGAACCGGACAGGCTGGCAAAATGGCCTTTTCGTGCTGCCCGACAGCGCTGTCGGCAACTCAAGCGAATTGGTTGTCCTCCAGCGCGAAGGAGCTGAAGGCATATACCGCACAGGCGGAACGCTGGAGGGCTGGCAAACGACTATCGGCACATGGGCAACTGGCAATTCGCGTCTTGTGCTTGCGGTATGCACGGCCTTCGCCGCGGCTCTGCTTGAAATAGCCGGCCAGGAAAGCGGCGGCTTCAACTTTGTCGGCGGGAGCTCCACCGGCAAATCAACCGCGCTGCATGCGGCTGGCTCAGCTTGCGGGGGCGGAGGCATCGGCGGTTATGTCCGCAACTGGCGAGCCACGGCCAATGGCCTTGAAGGTCTGGCCGCTATGCATTGCGATTCGCTTTTGTGTCTGGATGAGCTGGGCCAAGCTGATGCCCGGGCAGTGAGCGAAGCAGCTTACATGCTTGCAAACGGGTCCGGCAAGTCTCGAGCGTCCCGCGACGGCTCGCACAGGATGCCGGCCACATGGCGAACGCTGGTGCTCTCGAGTGGAGAAATCGGGCTCGCCGCGAAGATTGCCGAAGAGACCGGGCGATCTATCAAAGCCGGCCAAGAGGTCCGCCTTGTGGACGTTCAGGCCGATGCGGGCAAGGGACTGGGACTCTTCGAGGATCTTCATGGTCATGCCTCACCTACCCTGTTTGCCGACAGCATCAAGCGGGCCGCTGTCACACATTATGGGCATGCCTTCAGGGCTTTTGTTGCGCGCATGGCCTCCGAGATGGACCAAGTCCGCACCGGTGTCTTGGAGGCAATCCCGGCCTTTGTAGACGGAGCCTGCCCAGCTGACGCCGATGGTCAGGTCCGTCGCGTGGCCGCTCGCTTTGCTCTGTGCGCCGTGGCCGGCGAAATGGCTGCTGAATGGGGCATCCTGCCCTGGCGGGCCGGCGAAGCCCTGGAGGCTGCTAAGCGCTGCCTTGACGAGTGGATAGCAGGAAGGGGCGGGGCCGGGGCTTCCGAGGATCGGGCGATCCTGACCGTTGTCCGCTTGTTCCTTGAGCAGCATGGCGCGGCCCGCTTCCAAGACCTTGATGAGGAAGGCAAAGCCAATGCGGAAAAATGCATCAACCGGGCCGGATTCCGACGCAAGACGCCGGGCGGGCATGAGTTCATTTTCTTGCCGAGCGTCTTTGATGCTGAAGTCCTACGCGGCCATGACGTAAACCGAGCCGCCAAGGTGTTGCAGCGAGCGGGATGGCTGCGGACCAATGAACGGGGCCTGCGCGCAAGGGTTCAACTCCCAGGTCTTGGGCGGCAGCGCTGCTATGTCGTGGCCCTGCCGGATGGGCAGGAGGGCTAAGCGCATGTCCTGGATAAATCTGTTCAAGCGCAAGCCCGTGTCCGACGTGTCCGACGTGTCTGAAATACCGTCGGACAGCCCGGAAGCAAGGAATGGCAATGGCCCGTCCGATGTGTCCGACGTGTCCAGCGCATTTTTGATGACCCGGACAATTTCGCAGGACAAGGCCGACGCTCACTATGACCTCGATCGCCTGCTGTGGTGCCTGGACGCATACCGAGCCGAAGGGCTCAAGCTGCACTTCTACGCCGTGAGCCCTGAACCGCAATTCACGTTGGTCTATCCCGAGCAATTCACGCCGTCCGAGCGGATCATGGTGCAAGGCTACTTCCTCAAGGCCGTGGACCTGATTGCCGAGCACGCGCACGAGCTGACCAAGGGGCGCGTCCTGCACAACAACTGGCGGCACACAGAATGAAAGTCGTTTACCCCCTGCGGTGGCCCATATGCCCCAAATGCGCCGTTGACGCCGTTGCTCTGGATGGCGAGCGCGTCTTGCCCACTGGAGAAACCCTGTTCCTCTTCACCTGCCAGAACTGCACTCACGCTTTCGAGTGGACCAAGGCCATTCCAAAATGGGCGGCCGTGGAGTGGCTGGAACCGAAACAGGCGGGGGCCGCATGCTGATCCTCGTGGACTCCCGAGAGCAAGCCCCCTTCTCCTTCGACCGCTACGAGTGCGAGACGGCCAGTGCTGGACTTGCAACTGGCGACTACTCACTTGCCGGTCTGGAAGACCGCGTGGCCGTCGAGCGCAAGAGCCTGGATGACTTAATCGGCTGCCTCATGGGGGCGGGTCGGGAACGATTCGAGCGCGAGCTTGCCCGAGCTGCTGCCTTGGATCGCTTCGCCGTGGTCGTGGAGGCCTCATTCCAGGATCTGGCCGAAAGCCGTTACCGCTCACGCATGAAGCCCCATGCTGCCTTGCAAAGTGTCCTGGCCTTCCAGGTGCGGCATGGCTCGCCTTTCTTTTGGGCAGGCAATCGGGCCGGGGCCGAGTATGCCGTCTTTCACTTCCTGCGCCACTACCTGAGGGAAGCTCAGGAACGCCTACGGTCCATCATCAAAGCCCATGGTGGATCTCCAGTTGGCATATGTGAGCACTCTCAAGACGCGAAAACCAGCCCACGGGCTGACGGTTCACTTCAACCTTCACAGGAGGAAAAAATCATGAGGGCGAAGGCGCATGGCTGACAACTCGCTGACACCTGAAAAACGAGAACAATTCCTGACTTATTTGGCCAACTGCGGGAACGTGACTCGGGCGGCGGAACAAGCTGGCTTGAGCCGCGTCTACCTCTATCAGGTGAGGAGCGAGGAGCCAGAGTTTGCCGCCCGGTGGGAAGAGGCCGCAAAGATCGGTGCCTTCCGCCTCGAAGATGAGGCCCGCCGCCGCGGCGCCGAGGGCGTAGATGAGCCCGTATGGCACCGCGGCGAGATGTGCGGGACCGTGCGCAAGTACAGCGACACGCTCCTAATCTGCCTGCTCAATGCCACTTCCCCAAAAAGTACAAGCAGCGCCATGCACAAGAACTCACTGGCAGGGACGGTGCCCCGCTCCTGCCTCTGGGCCTCACCATCGTGATCGACGGCAAGCAGGAACAAGACAATGAGTAGTACGACGGCACGAAAAACATTTGCGCTCAGCTCCAGCCTGAGCCAGCTTGGAGGACTCTTCTAATGGTACCACGCCCCACAGCTCGCGTATTCAACCCGACTTCCAACCGTTCCGCCCAGGGCAGCGCAACGACTGGCCGCTATGTTGAAACGCCTGGCGCGGCCAAGATCTATTCGCCCTACAGCGACCCGTACACATACGACGACTCATCCCCCGTGCAGGTCGCCCCCGTGCAGACCCAGCCGCAGAGGCAGGCCACGCCGACGCAGGCCGTTGATCCGGTGGCCGACGTAGGCAGCACCTACAACCCGGCGAACGTGGACAAGGAAGCCATGCTGGACCCTGAGACGCAGCAGCAGGTGATTGATGCAGCCAAGGGCGCTGTCGTCGGGCGAGCCAAGGACGCAGCGCTGCAAGGCGGGATTACCGGCACGGCTGTCGGGGCTGCCGGCTATGGAACCAACGCCGCAATCGGTGCCGGATTGGGCACGGCAGGCAATGCCCTGGTGGGTCTCGGCAGCCTGACCAACCCGGTCGGCCTGGGCGTCATGGCCGCGCCGGCTCTCAACGAGTATGGCCCCAAGGCGCTGGCCGAACTCAACAAGATGTATGGCGTCAACCGGTTTGAAGACAGATACAGCGTTGACTATGACCCGATTGAGGGGTTCGATATATCCAGCATAGCGCCAGAGCTTCAAGAACAGGCCGCCATGGACAGCTTCAACATCAGCGCCGCATATGACAGACAACGCCGGCCCTTTACCGAGCAGCTTGCCGATACCACTGTTGGGCGGGCGGTAACTGGCTTCGTGGATGACTATGTCGTCGACCCGGCTAAGCGGTACCTGATCAACCCTGCCCTGGAGGCCGTCGGCCTGAGGGACTCTGACAGCGATGTCGCCCAGCGTGACAGGGACGCCAGGGCGGGCGCTCGGGCCAGACAGGATCTCAACACCATGCTTGGCATCGACCCCGGCATGAGCTTCGTGGATGATGGCCGCAGGATGAGCTTTGACGTTGCTTCGATGGATGCACCCCAAGATCAGCGCATGAGCTTTGACCGGCCCGCCGAGAGCATCGCCGAGACCGCCATGGACGAGCGCACCCCCGACATGGCCGTGTCGAACTACGACTACAATCCCCAGATGAGCCACGCGGAAAACCTGGAGCGCATGCAGACGCAGGAGAATAGGCAGAAGGAGCAGCAGGAGGAGAAGAAGCCGGAGCAGGCCGCCCCGACTAAGACCACCAGCAAATACCCGAACTCGTATCAACCTTCCGGCGTCGGCAGCAAGGGGCACATCAGCACGGGCGGGAATGGCGGGCTTCGGTCTAACGAGGCTAAAAACAGAAGCTACACCGGCAACACGACACCAGGAAGTTTCCGCAGCAGCGGAGGCGGAGGCAACACCGGAGCCGGCGGAAACGGCGGACGCGGCGGGGCCGGGAACAACTACTAGCGGGGGCGCTTCGGCGGCGGCATGAGCAACGGCAGAGGGCTTTAGTCGTCCGGGGTACGGTTGGCCTCAACAGAATAGGCTGCATGCATACGCTGCTCGACATCTTCTGCAAGGGGCTTCTGGGCTGGGGTAAGGGCCTGGAAGTCCCATTCCCCGCAAGCGGCTTCGTCGGGCATCTTAACGGAAAGCGTAACACGTACAGCGCGCTTGCTGCCCTCTACCCTGTAGGTGACAGTATAGCGGATTGAGCACCCATGAAGAAAGTTATGGTATGGGCCAGAAAAACCATTCAAGGCTTGCTTTGCAGCAACGCTTACGGGTATGTGCTCAATGTGCAGATAGTCTGGAGAAGATTTGTAACGGTAATCAAACCATTGGGATTCGTTGTCATAGGGGAGCGGTCCAGAAAAATCATAATGGTAGTAATCGGACACAGAGACAACAAGGATATTCTCTCCGCTCTTTCTGATTTCAACAGCGTTTCCCAGCCTGCGCGTGGACAGCCTTGGCTGCATCCCAGCGCACGCCGAGACAGTAACCATTAACACCAGAGCGAGCAGGACGAAGCGACTACGCATGGCTTTAGGCTCCTTTGCCGCACGCATACCATCAGAAAAATAGAATATCTAGAGGAAACCGCATGAAACAGGCAGCCCAGCGATACAACAAAAACTGCGGAAGCATGAATCAAATAAGATCGCCGGCTGCCCGAAGGCTCCATAGTGACGATGAGCGCCAGCATCCATGGGAAGTCTGCACGTCTGGGAGCTCGGGATGTCAAGCGGCGGGCAAGAAAAAAAGAAGGCCCGCATGGGCGGGCCTTGGCATGGCTGGGCGAGATCAAAGCTCTGGCTCAACTGCGAAATCCTTTAGCACCATTGATCGCGCGGTATTCCAAACAAATTCGTCGTAACTATGTACAAGAAGCGGGCGCTTAATCGCTATCCACTGAAATCCATTAAGCCCATGATCTATGCCTATTTCAGCAAGCGCGAGAGATATAAGGGCGTACCTTGATACATCCGGCAGAGACGCTAGAAATTTCCCGCTGCCGCACCTTCTCAATATATCCTCGGCTGCTAACGTGACCACTCTCTTGTCGTAATCAGAAAGGCGATTAAACACATGTTTTCCAATGAGTACCATTTTAACTTCTTCGATCTTCAGCGGAGCCGACAGAAAACTAAACAAGCCCATGTGTTTGCCTCCATAACGGGTTAGGAAAGCACGCAGGCGTTCTGTGCAGCCCATGGGTGCCAGAGCGCGATAAAGGCGACTTGGTTTCACGCCCCATACCACCGCCGTTCCCGTTTGACCAGCGGATAACCACATGAATGAGTACATCAACCAACTGAACCGCCCAGGCGACACCGTGCATAACACCCTGGGCCGCCACAGTCCCAGCCCGAACTGAATGCTCCGGTCGAGATCGCTGACATTGCATGGGCCGAGCGGGTTCGGCAGCAGGAGGGGGTGCAGAATCTGTCCGTTTAAATTGCGCGGTACGCAGTGCGCACCAGTACGCAGATGCATACGCGAAAGGAGGATAGTATTTTTTTCTGGGGGTAACTCTGGGGGTAACAGCAAAACCCTAATTGGGCAAAATTAAGCAACTACTTGAGTTACCTAGCTTCTATTCGATTGACGCCGCCCCACCAAATTTCCGTGAAAATGCCCCCAACTGGGGGCATTTTCATTTCTGGTTCAACTGGTAGCTCTCTGGATACCGCCAGGAATACCAAACGACTGGCATTCGTATACCGCTTCCTTACCTCTCCCGCTATTGTCAGCACCTCCATTTCCCGGTCCGAGTTCTCGATGACCTTAAGGCATGCCTCGGGGAAATGGAGTCTCGCTAGGCTTTGAAAACAGAACTTAAAATTTCCGGTCCAACGCCAAATGCGAGAAATAGCCGATCACGGCTGCGACATAGAAGGGAGTAAGGGGCCGTAGCGGAAGGCCGAAGAAGATGCTCGGCACGATAAGCATGGGTAAAGGGGTCACAAGCATGGCCCACCAGGTATGGGTCCAGCCCCGGTGTTGGCCCACAGCCGGGAACATGGCGAACAGTCCCAGCAGCGCGGCCCAGCGGTATTGGCCGAAAATGATGAGCAGCAGGTCCGCTGCCACAAGCATGCTGTAGTAGAGGCGCTGACCGTGGGAATCGGTGTCAACGTCCGGAAAAAGCGCAGCCATGATGGCCACGGCCACAAGCAATCCGGCAGTGACCAAGTCCGGCTGGTAAAAGCCTGACCAGTAGCCGGCGGCCACGCCTCCCACCGCGAAGGTCATGCCGCCAAGCAGATGTCCCGTATTACTTGGCATGGAAAGAAAAGTGGGACGCCGAAGCGCCCCACTCATCTAGAACATGTCTTTCTCTGTTTCTTGTATGGTCTGGTCCACGGCCTGCTTGAGCTTGGCCGGCAAGCCCATGATATCCACATTCAGGAAGCCCCTCACGATAGTCGAAGTGGCCTCTTCCTCGTCCATGCCGCGGGCCATAAGGTACTCGATCTCTTCCTGGGCTATCTTGCCCACAGCCGCTTCGTGGGATAGCTCCACGCCCTCCACGGATGCGTACAGTTCAGGAATGGCATGGATGATGCCGTCCCCAAGGATAAGCCCCTTGCATTCCAGATGTCCGCGGCCAGGCACGGCCCTGCCCTGGATGTCACCGCGGTTGATGATGGTGCCGCCGGTGGTGATGGTGCGGGCGATGATCTCGGCCTTGCAGTCGGGAGCGGCCATGATCACGCGGTTGCCCGAATCGATGTGAGAGCCCTTGGGCGCGACCATGACCGAGTTGAAACGGGCCACGGCTCCCCGGCCGGCCAGGGTGATGGACGGATACATCTGCACGGACTTGACGGGCTTGAGCAGGATGTAGTTGTTGAGGAACACGCCGCCCTCGTCCACGATACCCGCCGAGCGAGGCCGCACCTCGGTGTCTTCGCCCCAGTTGTGCACCATGGAGAAAGTCAGCTTGGCGTTCTTGCCCACGAAGAACTCAGAGATCCCCAGATGCAGGCCGGTCTTGGAGTGCTTGGACACGGCGCAGCCCGTGATCATGTGCAGCTCCGCGTCCTCCTCCAATATCACGACATTGTGCACGCTCTGTCCCGTGCGGTTGGCCTTTATGAACAGACAGGACTGCACGGGCTCGGGAACCTTGACGCCCTTCTTTACGCGCACGAAGTAGCCGCCTTGCAGGTGTTCGGCTGCCATGCGGGTGTATTCGTCCTTGTCCTTGTCCACGAGCTTCCAGAAATAATCCTTGAGCCCGTCGTACTTGGCCAGAGCATCCTTGATATCCAGGATCTCCACGCCAGGATGCGCGGTATGGCAATATGCGCTGGCATGATTTACATGCAAGAAGCTGCCGCTGCGGCCCTGCTCCTCCACGTCGATGCCGGACATGAGCAGCTGCTCGCGGTCGTCGGCATCCAGTGAGCGCAGATCGCCGAGCTTGGGGGCAGCGATGCCCTCGAACTCATATTTGGAAAGATCGATATCCTGAGCGCACATGGCTTATCTCAACTCCGTCAGGGTGGTTTCTGGTTTCTGCAGGCAGCGCACGCACTCCTTGTAGCCGTACTTGCGGATGTGCTCCAGGATGGTTCTCGGCCGATCCTCGCAGCACAAATTGCCGTTGTATAGCACCTGGGCGCGGTCGGCCGTGACGTAGTCGAGGATATAGCCCGTATGCGTGATGATAAGGCCGGACCTGCGGCGCCGACGTTTCTGCTCCTTGATGCTCATATCCACGCGGGGCTCTATACCCCCGCCAAGGAGCTTGGCCGCAGTGGAGCCTATGAGGACCATGTTTTCCAGGTCCACGCCGGACTCGGGCTCGTCGAAGAGGATGAAGTCCGGATCCTGGGCCATGAGCTGCAGGAGCTCACAGCGCTTGATCTCGCCGCCGGAGAAACCGTCGTTGATGTCTCGGTCCAAGAACTGCTCGGCATTGACCTGCTTGGCCAGGGAATCGGGATTCACCTCCCGGCCGCGGGCGCAAAGTTTGATGAGCGTGCGCGTGGGCAGGCCATGGATGGTGGGCGGCCGCTGAAAGGACATGCCCATGCCGAGGCGAGCGCGTTCGTAGGTGGGGGCTTCAGTGATGTCCTGCCCCTTGAAGTATATGCGGCCTTTAGTCACGGTATAGCCGTCGAAGCCCATGAGCGTCATGAGCAAGCTGGTCTTGCCCGAGCCGTTGGGGCCAAAGAGGATGAAGGTCTCCCCCTCGGCGATTTCCAGATTGATCCCCTTGAGGACCTCTTTATCGCCAATGCTGACGTGCAGATCGCTGATCCTAAGCATGCGTCTCCTCGATTGTCTCCTGGAATGATTGGCAGAGCAGGAGGATGGGGGAACCTCCCGCAGCGGTCGTTGTAAGCCTGTTCCGGTAGGGAATTCAAGGGAAAAGGGCTCGCTGCCCTACCCCTGCTCAATGCTGAGGACGGCCTGCCTTGATGTCGTAGCAGTAATAGCAACGGTCACGGCGCCGGAAAAGCGGCAAGAGCACAATACCGGCGACGAATCCACCCACGTGAGCCAGCCAGGCCACGCCGCCCTCCTGGCCTTGGGCTATTGTCGCCAAGCCCGTGACGATCTGGATGACGAACCAGACAGCCAGGAAAACCACGGCTGGAATCTCGATGAAATAGGGAATGAAAAAGATAGGAATGAATGTCAGCACCTTGCCATGGGGATACAGCACCATATAGGCGCCCATTATGCCTGCGATGGCACCGGATGCGCCAACGACCGGAATGTCCGATTGAGGATTGAAGAGAACGTGCGCGGCAAGGGCTGCCATGCCACACAAAAGATAAAATACAATGAAGCGCAGCGGACCCATGACGTCTTCAATATTGTCGGCGAAGATCCACAGTACCCACATGTTGAGCAGGAAGTGAGCCCAGCCGCTGTGCAGGAACATGTAAGTCAGGAAAGGCGCGGTGCTGCTCAGCAGCGCCGCCTCTTCAGTCCATCCAGGGCTGAAATGGCGGGCTGGGACCATGCCCCAAGTGAAAAAGAGATCCAACAGTTGATGCTGGCCAAGGCTCAATTCATAGAGGAAAACGCTGGCGTTGAGGATGATGAAGAGCCAAACCGCCTTGGGCCTGTGTACATTGGGAATGCTGTCACGTAAAGGAATCACGCGAAGATGTGCCCTCCTCTCGGCCTTGGGCCGATGCCGAGGCTCTCCAGAGCCTATCCAGCCTTTCCATGAGCTCGCGCACCTGCCTGGCCCTCCTCTGGCGCAAGTCAGCCAGCAATATGCCGGCTTCGGCCCGCAAGCCAGGCAGATCGCCAGGGTTGCGCACTATGAGATCACAACGACTGAGCTTACGCTCCTCGGGCCATTGCCAGCTTTCCAACGCGGCCGCAGCTTGTTCCGAAAGGCCCCGCTCCGTATGCAGCCATTCCTTTCTCTTATAAGCCGGGGCCGCGATACCCACAACCATATCAAATTCTTTTCCCTGCTCCCAGCCTGCTTCCACAAGCAGCGGAATCTCGGCGACCGCCAACCGTTCATGTTGGTGCGCCTGGAAAAAGAGCTCCATGCGATGCTTCACCAACGGGTGCACAAGCTCTTCCACCTCGCGGCGCAGAGCGGAATTTTCCAACATGGCTTGAAATAGCGCCCGCTTGTTCACGCCGCTGGCCTCGGTCATAAAACGCTCACCGAAGCGCCGGGCCAGGAGTGCGGTCCCGTCTCCGCCTGGCGCATACAGCTCGGCCACGGCCTTGTCCGCGCTGAAGGTCGGCACGTTTTTTTCGGCCAGGAGCCGCAGCAAAGTGGACTTGCCGCTGCCGGGCATGCCCGTGAGCCCTACGCGCTGCACCCGGCGGTCCAGCAATAGCGGCAAGCGGCGAAAATCCTTGGGTGGCGTGGAGACGAAGACCAGCTCGCGACCGTCGGCCGGATGAGCCAGGCGTAACCGGTGCGCATGGAGCATTTGGCGCTTCGCCAATAACCTTGCCCAAGGCAGGTCTTTATCCCAGCCGGCAAACGGACCGGGTCCATACACCGAGTCGCCGATGATGGGATGACCGATGGCGGCCAAGTGCACGCGGATCTGGTGCGTGCGGCCGGTGAAAATGCGCACACGCAGGAGAGAAAAACAGCCGTCACGCGAAGACCACAGCATCTCATATGCCGAGCGGGCCGGCCGTCCGCCCTTCTTCAGCACTGCCATGCGGGTTTTGTGCGTGGGATGGCGGCCCATGGGCAGGTCAATGTCCCCGCGATCCTGAGGACGGCCATGGACCAGAGCCAGGTACACCTTGTCCACCCGACGTTCGGCAAAATCCTCGGCGAGCGCCAGTCGCGCTCGCTCCGTCAAGGCCACCACCAGCAGGCCTGAAGTGTCCTTATCGAGGCGGTGCACGATGCCGGGCCGTTCGCTATCCAGTGCCGCCAATTCCGGGAAATGGTGCAGCAGGCGGTGCACCAGTGTGCCTTCAGGACAACTCGGCGCCGGATGTGTGGTCAGGCCCGCGGGCTTGTTCAGCACGAGCAGCCAGTCATCCCGATACAACACGGCGAGGTCGCCCTGCTCAGGGGTCAAGCAGTTCCCTTCGGCCCGGCCGAGCAGACACACGTTCTCGCCTCCACGCAGGCGGAGACTCGGCTTGGTCCAGGGCTTGCCGTCTACACTGGCCAGCCCGATCTTGATCCACTCCTGCACCCTGCCCCGGGAAAAACCGTCGCCAACCTGCTCGCCCAGGAATACATCCAGACGCTTGCCTGCGGCATTCGGCCCGGCTACACCTTCATAAAGCTTTGTGAGGCCCTCTCCCTCGCCCATATATCCCTCTGCCCGACAGCCGGCGACCGGCTAGCAATCGGCCTTTTACTTGCCCTTGACCCGTGCGACAGACATCTTTAGAAAGGTTCGATTTTGGCTGCGGGTCCCCCTCCTGCCAGCCCATTATCCCTAATGCATGTAGGGCCGTAGCCCAATCGCATACTCCGCGCAAGCTCGACACAGGCCTGCGGCCACCATGCGGCCGCGTCCAAAACCAAAAGAAACAGGAGGCAGGCGTGCCTGTACACGTCGTTGATCATCCCCTGGTCAGGCATAAGCTAGGCGTATTGCGCCAGCACGACATTTCCACTCAGAAGTTCAGGGACATCGCCTCCGAGATCGGCCGCCTGCTGACCTACGAAGCCACCAAGGACCTCGAGACTGAAAAAACAGTTGTTCAGGGCTGGGCCGGCGAGGTGGAGGTGGAACAGATCAAGGGCAAGAAGATCACCGTTGTCCCAATTCTGCGCGCGGGACTGGGAATGATGGACGGCGTGCTGGACATGATACCCGGGGCCAAGGTCAGCGTGGTCGGCTTTTACCGCAATGAGGAAACCCTTCAGCCTGTCGAATACTACGTCAAGCTGACCAAGAACCTTGAGGAGCGCATGGCACTCATCCTTGATCCCATGCTTGCCACCGGGGGCACGCTCATCGCCACCATCGAGCTGCTCAAGAAAGCCGGCTGTACCAAAATCAGAGGCCTGTTCCTCGTGGCCGCTCCCGAGGGACTCAAGCGTTTGGAGGCCACCCACCCGGACGTGGAGATATACACGGCCGCCATCGACTCGCACCTAAACGAGGTCGGTTACATCATCCCCGGCCTAGGCGATGCGGGCGACAAGATATTCGGAACCAAGTAGACACAGCGATTCCGCTACCGCGAACCACGTCACAGGAGACTTCATGAGCGCAGCCAACACCGAATACTCATTCCGCCTCCGGGACAGCCTGCTGGGCGCGCAGATGCTGTTCGTCGCCTTCGGCGCCCTGGTCCTCGTGCCTCTGCTTACCGGTCTGGACCCCAACGTGGGCCTGTTCACCGCCGGTGCCGGCACCCTGCTCTTTCAGATCCTCACCAAAGGTAAGGTTCCGGTATTTCTGGCCTCCTCCTTCGCCTTTATCGCGCCCATCATGTACGGCGTACAGACCTGGGGCATTCCGGCGACTATGTGCGGCTTGGCTTCGGCAGGCGTGGTCTACGTGCTCCTCAGCCTGCTCGTGCGCGTCTATGGCAGTGGTATCATCAGCCGCGTGCTACCGCCCGTGGTCACAGGGCCCGTCATCATGGTCATCGGTCTTATACTGGCTCCAGTGGCCGTGCACATGGCTTCGGGCCGCACCGGCGACGGCGCTGTGCAGCTTGTGCCCTATTCCACCGCGATTATCGTCGCGGGCCTATCCTTGGGTACAACGATTCTTGTCTCGCTGTTGGCCAAGGGCATGCTCAAACTCGTGCCCATCCTGTCCGGCATCGCCGTGGGATATGTTACGAGCCTCTTCTTTGGTCTGGTGGATTTCACCAAGATAGCCCAAGCCGAATGGATCGCCCTGCCCTCTTTCGTTTTTCCGCAGTGGAACCTCGAAGCTATCCTGTACATTCTGCCTGTGGCCATTGCCCCGGCCATCGAACACGTGGGCGATGTGCTGGCCATAAGCTCGGTGTCGCGCAAGAACTATCTGGAAGATCCCGGCTTGCATCGCACCCTGCTCGGCGACGGCCTGGCTACTTCCCTAGCCTCTTTCCTCGGCGGTCCGCCCAATACGACCTACTCCGAAGTCACCGGCGCCGTGGCCCTGACCAAAGTCTTCAATCCAGCCATCATGACCTGGGCTGCCCTCACGGCCATCCTGCTGGCCTTCGTGGGCAAGCTCGGCGCCGTATTGTCCACGATTCCCGTACCGGTCATGGGCGGCATCATGGTGCTCCTGTTCGGCGCTATCACCGTTGTTGGCATCAACACATTGGTGCGCGCGGGCGAGGACCTCATGAAACCCCGGAACTTGGCCATCGCAGCCATCATCCTGGTCACCGGCATCGGTGGCATGACCGTGGGCATCGGAAAGTTCAGCCTGGGCGGCATCGGCCTGGCCGGCGTGGCCGGTGTGCTGCTCAATCTTCTGCTGCCCGGCCGGCACGAGTAATTTCCTGCGCTTGGGGAGGAGCGCTGCTCCTCCCTTTCTTCCGATCCAGAACCGTTACGCCGCCGAAGCCTACCTCAAGGCTGTTCCACGAATAGACGCCCGCCAATCTCTATCCTTGTTCTCATCAGATAACGTTAGCTTGTTCTGCCTGAGATAATGAAATTTCTTTTCCGGCCATTAAAATTCCTATTTGCATGGTCCGATTCTTGTACGATCTCACTCAAGCAGTTAGAAAGATGATTCGGCGTTTCTCCAAAGAACGCCCGGCTCAGCCAGACGACTTTTTCTGAACTTTAATATTGGCCACAGGATGATTACGTTAGCTAGTAAAATACAAGAGGAGCTAGCATTTCCATGATATTCGGTCCTTTCAAACGCGGTCCCTTCCCCTCGGCTGATGAGGATGCCTTTGCTGCACAGCTGCGCAAGGAAACCCCCCAAACCCGCACCCCCTCATACAAGCTGGCTTTCCAGGATGACGATTTCCTACTCAGGGATGAACTGCGTCCTGTACGGCTCCAGTTGGAACTGCTCAAACCCGAGCTACTCATGCGCGAGCAGAATATTGACGCCACTGTCGTGATCTACGGCAGTGCGCGCGTTCCGGAGCCGGCAAAAGCGCAAGAGATGCTCTGCGCGGTCGAAGCCGAACTTGAAAAACAGCCGGATGATCCAAAGCTGCGGCAACGTGCAGCCGCCGCCCGATATGCCGTGAACTTCAGCCGCTACTACGAGGAAGCACGAACTCTCGGCCGGCTCATATCGACCAACTGTCAATTGGAGTGCGAGCAGAATCTGGTGGTCATGACTGGTGGCGGCCCAGGCATCATGGAGGCGGCCAATCGCGGAGCCTACGAGGTAGACGCCCAAACCATCGGTCTGAATATCGTCCTGCCCTTCGAACAGGCTCCCAATCCTTACATAACCCCGGATCTATCCTTTCAGTTCCACTACTTCGCCATTCGCAAGATGCACCTTCTCATGCGCGCCAAGGGACTGGTGGCCTTCCCCGGCGGATTCGGCACCATGGACGAGCTCTTCGAAACCTTGACTCTCATCCAGACCGGCAAGGTTGAACCCATTCCAGTGCTCCTTTTCGGCCGCGAGTTCTGGAACAAGGTCATAAACTTCGAGGCCCTAGTGGAAGCCGGCACTATTGCAGCTCGCGACCTTAAACTCTTCCAATATGTGGAAACGGCCGAAGAGGCCTGGACCATTTTGGCGAAGGAAATAGGCCGAAACGGTAAGCGTAATGGCAAGCAAGTCACAAAAGCTGAAATGTAAGCCATCATCCTCCAAAAACGAACGGCCGACTTCTTTAGGAAGTCGGCCGTTCGAATAGCGTTATTTCATGCCTTACGTGTTCACGACCTCGAAGCCCACGTCCGTGATGGCCTTGCGAACAGTCGCTTTATCCACGGGCTTGCCGGTTTCGTACATGACCATGCCGCTTTCTAAATCCACCTTGACTTTACCGATCCCGTCCAGAGCCTCTAAAGCCTGGGTGACGGATTTGACGCAATGCTGGCACCTCATGCCCTTGACGGTGATCTGCTCCATGGCCATGCGTTTCCTCCTTTTATTTGAATCGGCTTGAACTTGAAGCCAGTCTACCTGTTATCAAGCCATCGCACGGCAGCCGCGAAATCGAGACTGCCAGCGTAGATGGCTTTGCCGGTGATGATGCCTTCAAGGCCCTGGGTTTCCAGGGGAGCGAGTACTTGCACATCCTCAAGAGTGGCCACGCCGCCGGCGACGATAACCGGCAGTTCCGTGTGTGCGAGCAAGTGTCCCAACGCTTCCAGGTTGACTCCACTCTGCATGCCGTCGCGGCCGATGTCAGTATAGATAATGAAGGATGCGCCCTGGTCCGTGAGCCTGGGCAAAACATCGGAAACAGCCAGGCCAGCATCATGGACCCAGCCCTTGGTCTTGAGCCGGCCATCCACCGCATCCAGAGACACGCCGATGCGGCCGGGCAATTCGGCGCACAGACGGCCGAAACCCTGCTGATCTTCCAGCGCCATGGTGCCGATGATGAGCCGTTCCACGCCCGCATCGATATACGCCTTGGCGGTGTCCAGATCCCGAACGCCACCGCCAAGCTGTACCGGGATGGAGAGCGCGGAACAGATCGATGCCACGAGATCGAAGTTCTTGGGTCGACCGTCAAAGGCCCCGTCGAGATCAATTACATGCAACCAGCGGGCGCCTTGCGAAGCCCAATGGCTGGCCATGGAGAGCGGATCGGCTGAAAAGACGGTCACTTCATCCTTGCGCCCCTGGCGCAGGCGCACGCATTGGCCGTCCTTGATGTCCACTGCCGGAAAAAGAATCACAGTCCGAGCTCCTTTATGGCCTGCTCAATGCCTTCCTGGGTCAGTTCCTCGGCCGAGATCCATTTGCCGCCCCGGTTGACGAACTTGTCCACATCCAACAGGTTCTCACTAAGCGGCTGCTGGGTTTCCTCAAACCTATATCTACGCAGGATGGTCCCATTGCCCACATCCAGCAGGAAAAAATCCATGATCACGCTAGCCGGTTCTTCGGCTCCCCAGTCTCCGCCCCTGCGCTCGTGATAAAAGACGAGTTGGGGAACGAGCAGGTAATCCGCCGGAATGCACTTGCCAACTTGCAGCCAGTAGCGCAATGCGGCCATGCGCTGCTGCGCCTGGGGCTCGCGAGACACGACTTCCCGGCACCCGCTGACCCTGGACTGCGAGATGAAGTTCACGTCCTCATCGCGCAAGACCTCTTCGAACGCGAGATCAAGCTTGTTGAGCACGCGCTCCTCTACCAGCACGCACTGCTCCGGCAGGCAGCCGGCCAGAAGCTCCCACGTGTTTTGAGGATTGGTGAAGCCCGCCACCGCCAAGGTGGAGCCTTCGGGCCTTTCCAGGGCAGGGGCTCCGGCAGCGCAAGCCGCCGTCAGGCTTGCGCCGAGCAAGAGCAGGACAATCCTAAGGCGCACGCTGTGGGTCATGCGTCCAGCGCCCCCTTGGTGCTCGGCACTCCGCTGCGTCCACGGGACACTGCTCGACGTAACGACAATCCAAGAGCTTTAAAGGCCGCTTCCAGCAGGTGATGGCCATTTTGGCCATATTCCAGAGTGACGTGGAGATTCATGCCGGCCTTGGCGGCAAACGACTTGAAGAACTCGCGCCAGATGTCTTTTTCCTCGCCAGCGATAACCGGCGGCAGGACGGCATTCTCTCTGTAGACGAGCCAGGCCCGGCCCGAAAGGTCGACGACCGCTTCGGCCAAGGCCTCGTCCATGGGGACCTTGGCCCAACCCACGCGCTCGATGCCCGCACGGTCGCCCAAGGCTTCGGCCAGGCACTGGCCCAGGCACAAGCCCACATCCTCCAGGGTATGATGCGCATCAATATGCAGGTCGCCACGACAGGACAGGTTCAGATCAAAACCGGCCCAGAAAGCCATGAGCGTAAGCATATGATCGGCGAACCCGAAGCCTGTACTGACCTCTGTCTTGCCCGTGCCATCTAGGTCGAGGCGTACGTTAATGCACGTTTCCCTGGTTTCGCGGCTTACGGCCGCATTGCGCGGATTCATGCGATTCCCCTTGTGCTGAGCAATGCTACACGAAATGCCCCCCTGGGAACAACGACGCTCTCGGATGCTATGTCCGGGGAGCCGGGGATAAGCTATTCGGCCTCTGCGCTGTTTTCCTCGTCTTCATCCGCAGCCGGTTTCTTCTTTTCCTTCCCAAAGAGATGCGCCGCGATGATGCCAAACTCATAGAGAAGAATCATTGGTCCGGCCATGAGGGTCTGAGTGAACACATCGGGCGGAGTGAGGATGGCCGCCACGATGAAGATGACCAGGATGGCGTACTTGCGCACCCGGCGCAGACCCTGGGCCGTGACCAACCCCAATCGGGCCAGGAAGAAGATGACCAGCGGCAGCTCGAAGACAACGCCGAAGGCGAACAGGAGCTTGAGCGCGAAGCTCAAGTATTCACTGAGCTTGGGCGTAAAAACTATCTTGTCCGTGGAGTAGGAGGCGAAGAACTCGAAGCCGAAGGGGAATACCACGAAATAGCCGAATAACGCCCCGACAGTGAAGAAGACCGCAGAAAAAATAGCTATGGGCACCAAGTACTTGCGTTCATTCTGATACAACCCCGGAGCCACGAAAAGCCAAACTTGATAAAAAAGGTAGGGGCTGACGAGAAAGAAGCCGGCTACAAAGGAGACTTTGAGGTACGTGAAGAAGGCTTCTGGCGGGTAAGTGTAAATAAAGTTGCTGTTATGGAGCACCTGCACCATGGGCTCCATAAGGATGTCAAAAAGCTGCTCGGCAAATGCGTAGCAGGCCAGAAAACCCACGAATACGGCAATAAAGGAGCGTATAAGCCGCTTGCGCAACTCATTAAGGTGCTCGGTAAGGGTCATCTCGTCGGAGGCTTTCTCTTCGGGCTGATCTTCGGGCTGGCTGTCGGAGCTGGCGGAAACCGCGTCTCCTCCCTCAATCGCCTCGGAAGAATCTGCTAAGCCGACCTGATCACCGGATGAAGACTCCAGGCTGTCCTTGTCCTGGCTCATGCCTTGTCCCCTCCGGGCTTGTCCTTGTCAGCGGACGTGGGCGTCTTGGACACGGTTTCGGCCACGGGCCCACTGGATTGAACATCAACGACCGGACCGGACTGAGCTTCGGGACGAGTAGGCGCGGCATCGTCAACTGGCTTGGATAAATCGGCCTGACCAGCTTCGCCCCCCTGTTCGCCCAAGGATGCCTCGTCCTTCTCGGCCTTTTTGGCGGATTCCTCGCGGGCCTTGGCCTTTTTCTCGGCGAGTTCCTTTTCCTTGCGCCGCTCATCGCGCTCAGCACGCGAGACTTCGGCGTCCAAGGTCGATTTGACGTCCGTGCTTAAGCGCTTGAATTCCGCAAAACCTTTGCCCACGGTCTTCATGATCTCGGGCAACTTGCTCGGGCCGAGTACGACGAGCGCCACGAGAATAATGATCAGCAGCTCGGTGGTTCCAATGCCGAACATAGTCTCACATCCATGGACGGCCAGGACTCATTCCCAGCCGTCGTCTGCGGTTGTTCCTCTACTCCGCCGGGACTGCTATTCCCACTCTATGGTGCTGGGCGGCTTGGAGGAGATATCCAGTACCACACGGTTGACGCCCTTTACCTCGTTGATAATACGATTGGACATGCGCGCCAGTATCTCCGAGGGCACTCGCGTCCAATCCGCGGTCATGGCGTCCAGGCTGTCCACGATGCGCAAGGCGATGACGCTCTCGTAGGAACGCTCGTCACCCATGACGCCCACGGTCTTGAGCGGCAGGAGCACTGCGAAGCCCTGCCAAACCTTTCTGTACCAGCCTGAAGCTTGCAGCTCGTGCTGCACGATCTTGTCCGCCTGGCGCAGGATTTCCAGACGTTCGCGGGTGATTTCGCCTATGACGCGGATGGCCAATCCAGGGCCAGGGAAGGGATGGCGCCAGATGATGTTGTCAGGCAGCCCCAACTCGTAGGCGACCTTGCGCACTTCGTCCTTGAACAGTTCACGCAAGGGCTCCACGAGCTTTAGGTTCATCTTCTCAGGCAGGCCGCCCACGTTATGGTGGCTTTTGATGACCGCCGAAGGTCCCTTGAAGGATATGGACTCGATGACATCCGGGTAGAGCGTGCCCTGAGCGAGCCATTTTACGCCCTGCAGCTTGTGCGCCTCGGCGTCGAAAACCTCGATGAAGTTATGACCGATGATTTTCCGCTTGCGCTCGGGGTCGGTGACGCCCTCAAGAGGGGAGAGGAATAGCTCCTGGGCCTCCACGTACTTAAGGTTCAGGTCGAAAGACTCAGTGAGAAAGTCGATGACCTCCTCGCGCTCATTGATGCGCAGGAGCCCATTATCCACGAAAATACAGTGCAGCCGCTTACCGATGGCCTTGTGCAGGAGCACTGCGACCACCGTGGAATCGATGCCTCCCGACAAGCCGCAGACCACATGGTCGTCACCAAGCGTATCGCGCAGATCCTTGATCGTGGACTCCACGAAGGAAGCCATTGACCAACCCGGCTTGAGGCCGGCGATCTTGAACAGGAAATTGCGCAGGACAAGGTCGCCATCATCGGTGTGGGCCACCTCGGGATGGAACTGGATTGCGTACAGGCGCCTGCTGGCATCGGCCATTGCCGCAACCTTGAGCGACCCGGTACGCGCCAGGATCTCGAATCCTTGCGGCGGAGTGTCCACATGGTCGCCATGTGACATCCAGACCTTGTGCTTGCCGGCCGTGCCGGACAAACCTTCGAACAAAGAGCAAGGGCTCACTACCTCGAGATCGGCGCGGCCATACTCGCGATCCTTGGCCGCATGAACCTTTCCGCCGAGGTAATGGGCCAGAAGCTGCATGCCATAACAGATGCCAAGCACCGGCAAGCCCCAATCCAGGATACTGGCATCCAGGCCTGGCGACTCTGGAGCAAGCACGCTGGCCGGGCCTCCGGAAAGTATCAAAGCGGCAGGCTTCAGCGCCTTGAGTTCGGCCGCAGGGATGGTGCAGGGGTGAATTTCCGAATAGACGCCCGCCTCGCGCACTCTACGGGCGATGAGCTGAGTGTACTGCGAACCGTAGTCCAGTATTACGACCTTATCCATGCTATCTCCTCGGCATCGTTTCCGGCGCGTCACTCTGGTCTGCGCATTGCCAGCCGCGAGTTTCCTTGCCTGACGCCTTCAGGCCATTAGTAAAAAAAAGCTTTCCTGTCGAGGACGTGGCTTACGGCTTGTCCATGTTATAGTTGGGCGATTCCTTGGTGATAATCACGTCATGCACGTGACTCTCACGCAGCCCCGCTGCGGATATTTGGATGAAACTCGTTTTTTCCCTAAGGTCGGCTATGGTGGCGCAGCCACAATAACCCATGCCCGACTTGAGACCGCCTACCATCTGGTAGATGTTCTCGGCTAGCGGGCCCTTATAGGGTACGCGACCCACGATGCCCTCGGGCACGAACTTGGAGGCTTTCTCTTGGAAGTAGCGGTCCTTGCTGCCTTCGCGCATGGCGTCGATGGAGCCCATGCCCCGATAGATCTTGTAGGTGCGACCCTGATAGAGGATGGTTTCGCCCGGACTCTCCTCGGTACCCGCCAACAGGCTGCCGATCATGACCGTATCCGCGCCCGAGGCAATGGCCTTGACGACGTCGCCCGAAAATTTGATGCCCCCATCAGCGATGCAGCAGCGGTCATACTCGCGACAGGCACGAACCGCTTCCATAATGGCCGTGACCTGGGGCACACCAACGCCAGCCACAATGCGCGTGGTGCAGATGGAGCCTGGGCCGATGCCCACCTTGACCGTATCGGCTCCGGCCTTGATTAGCGCTTTGGCGCCTTCATAGGTCGCCACATTGCCGGCCACGAGTTGCGTATTGGGGAATTGCGATTTGAGCGCCTCCACGGCGCGAAGAATATTCCTGGAATGGCCATGGGCCGAGTCGAGCACCAAAAAATCGGCACCGGCCCTGATGAGTGCCTCGGCCCGAGGATCGCGGTCCGCGCCCACACCCACCGCGCCTCCCACACGCAGCCTGCCCTTTTCATCCTTGCATGAATTCGGGTATTTGCCCTTTTTCTCAATGTCCTTAATGGTGATGAGGCCCTTAAGCTTATTATTCTCGTCAACCACGAGAAGCTTCTCGATGCGCGCCTCATGCAGGTGCATCTTGGCTTCTTCGAGCGTAGTGCCCTCGGGCACGGTGACGAGCCGCTTGCTGGTCATGACGTCCGCGACCTTGGAGGACATATCCGTCACGAATCGCACGTCACGGTTGGTCAAGATACCCACCAGTCGGTCGCCCTCTACCACTGGCAGTCCGGAGATGCGGTACTCGCCCATGAGGTCCAAAGCCTGCCCCACGGTCAACTCGGGGCTGATGGTCACGGGGTCGTGGATCATGCCGCTCTCGGACTTCTTGACCTTGCCGATCTCGTACACATGATCTTCAATGGATAAATTCTTGTGGATTACGCCCACTCCGCCTTGACGGGCCATGGCAATGGCCATGCCCGATTCGGTGACCGTGTCCATGGCGGCGCTGATGATGGGAATGTTCAGCCTGATGGTGGGCGTAAGTTGCGTCGATACATCCGCCAAGTCCGGTGTAACTTCGGAATAGGCGGGTACGAGGAGCACATCATCGAATGTCAGCGCCTGGCCCCTAATCTTGTCCATGCAAACCTCCCTCAGGTATGGCTCACGTAGCCGCCGGTATCGGTTCCCTATAGGTCCGCGCGGGACAATGGCGGCCATGATCATGTATTGCTTTTATGCTCGTGCTGGGCAGAGGGATGTCGCATCCCCATCAAATGAATATCTACACAGAATATACCTTGGGAAGGCTTCTGGCAACCATCCAGTCGAAGGTTACCAGACAAGGCAGACGCTGACGTGCGAACGACTCAGCGGCCGAGATAGGCCTCCACGACCCTGGGATCCTCTCGCACATCACGGGGATCACCGTCGGCAATCTTGATTCCGTGGTCCAGCACGGCCAGACGCTGGCACAGGCTCATGACCAGGCGCATGTCATGTTCAATGAGCACCACGGTCACCCCCGAGTCCGCAACCTGTCCGATAAGTTCCACCAAGCCAGCGGTTTCGCGAGGATTCATGCCCGCGGCCGGCTCATCCAGAAGCAGCAGTCTCGGTTCGCAGGCAAGCGCCCTGGCTATTTCCAGCCTACGCTGATCCCCATAAGACAAACTGCCGGCGGGAACTTCGGTCTTGGCCTCCAGACCTACGAAGGCCAGTTGGCGACGGGCGGCCTCTTCGATCTCGCGCTCCTCACGCCTCTGAACAGGCAGGCGTAAAGCCGCGCCCCAGAAACCTTGGCGCGAGCGGACGTGTCGTCCCACGCGCACGTTATCCAGTACGCTTAATTCTGCGAAGAGCCGAATATTCTGGAAGGTGCGGGCAATCCCCAGGCTCGCCAATCGGTCGGGGCGAAGGCCGTCAATCCTGCAGCCTTCGCCGCTATTGCGTCCCGAGAACCAACGCTGAGCTTGGAGCCCATGAAGGGTGATACGCCCGGAGCTTGGCTTGATCGCGCCGGCTATACAGTTGAACAGAGTCGTTTTGCCCGCGCCGTTTGGGCCGATAATGCCGAAAATGGTCCCGGCTTCCACGACTAGGCTGACATCGGTCAGTGCCATGAGCCCGCCAAAACGCTTGTTGAGCGCTTCGATGGTCAGGATCATTCCCAAACCCGACTATTCCGGAGGGCAGGACAAAATGATGTCAAAAGTTGAGGACCGCGCTACAGACCAAGGTAAGCTTTCTTCACGTCCTCATTCTCCAGAAGATGCGCCGCTACGTCACTCATGGTGATGCGGCCGTTCTCCATGACGTAGCCCCGATGTGCGACCTTGAGGGCCTGGTTGGCATTCTGCTCCACCAGGAAGATGGTCGTATTGCTCTCCTTGTTGATCTTCTCGATGATCTCGAAAATCTGGCGGATGATGAGCGGGGCCAAGCCCAGCGACGGCTCGTCAAGCAGGAGCAGGCGCGGCCGGGCCATAAGGGCGCGCGAAATGGCCAGCATCTGCTGCTCCCCGCCGGAAAGCGTCCCGCCGAACTGGCGGCGTCGGCTCGACAGGATGGGGAAGAGTTCGTAGATATATTCCTGATCGCGTTTGATGCCTGCTCGGTCGCGACGCAGGAAGGCACCCATGTCCAGGTTTTCGGTGACCGTGAGGCCCGGGAAGATGAGCCTCCCTTCTGGTACCTGGGAAATACCCAGAGCCACGATCTGATCCGTGGACAATTCTTGGATCGGCTTGCCTTCGAATAGAATCTCGCCGCTACGGGGAGGCACTACCCCGCAGATGGACATGAGCGTAGTTGTCTTGCCTGCGCCGTTAGCGCCGATAAGCGAGATGATCTCCCCCTGCTCCACGCGCATGCTCACGTCGCGCAGGGCCTGGATGCTGCCGTAAAACGAATCGACATGCCTCAGCTCAAGCATTCTCTTCCTCTCCGAGGTAGGCCTGGATGACCCGTGGGTTGGCGCGAACTTCCTTGGGCGTGCCCTCGGCGATCTTCTTGCCGTATTCCATGACATAGATGCGGTCAGACAGGCTCATGACCATCTTCATGTCATGCTCGATAAGCAGGATGGACAGTTTATCCTCCTCGCGAATACGCACAACCAGACGCTTAAGGTCCTCGGTTTCATGAGGGTTCATGCCTGCGGCGGGCTCATCCAGCAGGAGCAGGAAAGGATCCGTGGCCATAGCCCGAGCGATTTCCAACCTGCGTTGAGCGCCATAAGGCAAATTGCTGGACAACTCACTATAGTACTTGCCCAACCCCACGCGCTTGAGCAGCGCGTAACTGCGGTCCACCACCTCTTCCTCCTCGCGGCGGGCGCGTGGCGTGCGCAGCACCGCGCCAAAAACCGAGGTCTTGGTGCGGCAATGCCGGCCGATCATGACATTTTCCAGCACTGTCATGGAAGGGAAGAGCCGAATGTTCTGGAAAGTGCGCGCCATCCCCAACTCAGTGACCTGATTGGGCTTTAGGCCATTGATACGCTTACTCTCCTTGCCAGGCGGCGTGATCATCACGCTGCCTTCGGTTGGCTCGTAAATGCCCGTGACGCAGTTAAAAAAGGTCGTCTTGCCCGCGCCGTTGGGGCCGATCAGGGCCACGATCTCGCCCTGGTTGATGACCAGGTCGACTTCGTTCAGCGCCCGCAGGCCGCCAAAGTCCATGCTTATCTTTTGTACGTCGAGAACCGGTTTCATGACTTAGCTCGCTCAGGCCTGCTCGCCTGCTTCCTTGATGGCGGGACGCTCGCCTTCGGACTCTCCCGTCTCCTTTACCTCGTAGTGCCTGCGTTGGAACTTCACGAGCCCTTGTGGCCTGAAGACCATGACCAGGACCATGATCGCGCCGAAAAGCAGCATGCGGTATTCGGAGAAGGCGCGCATATATTCGGGCAAGAGGATGAGGATGAACGCGCCCAGGATGACGCCCAAAATGGAGCCCATGCCTCCCAAGACAACGATGGAAAGAATAAATGCCGATTCAAGGAACGTGAAGCTGGCCGGGTTGATGAAAGTGGTCTTGGCGGCGAAAACGACTCCGGCGATGCCGGCCCAGGTGGCTCCCAGGGCGAAGGCCAGGAGCTTGGTCTTCATCTTGTCGATGCCCATGGCTTGGCAGGCGATCTCGTCTTCACGTAGGGCCATCCAGGCTCGCCCTATGCGTGATTCCTTGAGACGGTTAACCACCAGAATGGTCACGAGCACCAAGCCGAGCATGATATAGTAGAGGTACGTAACCGACTCGCTCACCGTAAAGTTCATGCCGAAGAAGCCAGGTCGCGCTATGTTGGAGATGCCGCTAGGACCTTTGGAGAATTCGTTCCAGTTCTCCAGCACGAGCCGGATAATCGAACCGAAGCCCAGGGTAACGATGGCGAGATAGTCACCGCGCAACCGCAAAACAGGAAAGCCGAGCATCAGGCCGAACAAGGCGCCCAAGAGAGCGCCAACCGGCAACACCGTCCAGAAGCCCAGCCCGAAGTGGTAATTGAGCAATGCATAGGCGTAGGCGCCCACCGCATAGAAAGCGACATAACCCAAATCCAGCAGTCCGGCTAAACCAACGACGATGTTCAGGCCCAGGCCGAGGACCACGTATAACATTGTCGAGGTCATGATGTTGGTTTGGTAAGTGGAGAACACCAAAGGAAAAACAACGGCGACAGTAGCCAATATGGCTAAGGCTGCCACCCTGAAATGACGATGCCCCGCGAGTCGCTTGGCCAAAGGCAAGCTCGCAGTCTGGTCGGAGCCTTTCTTTGCGCGTCCGAGTTCGCGGCGCTGGAGAAGGTAGCGCCAGACGAAGGACAAGATGAAGGCGCCCAAGCCGACCCACAAAAGGTTCATCCAGCGCCATTCGATGGTTTTGTAGATGGTGTTCACGCGGATGACCATGAGGGGGAAGGTCAAAAACATGAACCACGCGCTGATGATGAGCGATTTCTTCAGACCGTGCATACCTAAAAGCCCTGTCGCTAGATATTTCGTGCTGTTCTCTCGTGCAAACGGCCGGCCTGGGCCAGCATACCTGCGCCTCCGGTTAGACCTTCTGCGTGGGCGGCTTGCCCAAGAGGCCAGAGGGCCTGAAGATGAGGATAATGACCAGCAGCGCGAATGCGAACACATCCTCGTAGTCGCTGGAGATATATCCGGTAGCGAAACTCTCGGTCCAGCCCAGGATAAGCCCACCGAGCACGGCCCCGGGGATACTGCCGATACCGCCCAGCACTGCGGCGGAGAAGGCCTTGATGCCCGCGATGAAGCCGATAAAGAAGTTGATCTGGCCAATGTGCGAGGCAATGAGCACGCCGCCGATGGCCGCCAGGGTCGAGCCGATGATGAACGTGGCGGAGATGACGCGGTCAACATTGACACCCACGAGTTGCGCCATCTTACGATTCTGGGCCGTGGCGCGCATGGCCTTGCCCAGTCGCGTGTACTTGATGAACAAGGTCAGGCCGACCATGACCAGGGCCGACACGGCAACAATGACAAAGTCACTGGAGCCCATGACCATGGAATATGGCTCCATGAACCCGAAGTTCGGGATGAGCCTCGGGAAGGGCAGGAAGTCGGAGGTTTGGGCGAGCAGCACGTAGTTCTGCAGAAAGATGGACATGCCGATGGCGGAGATGAGCGGGGAAAGGCGCGGCGCATTGCGCAACGGCCTATATGCAATCTTCTCCACCGTATACCCGTAAGCTCCGGCCCAGATGACCGCCGCGACAAGGGCAATGGCCAAGATGGCCAGACCGGGGAAACCGAGCACTCCGAGCACACCGGCCACGATCAGCCCGGTGAATGCGCCGATCATGTATATTTCGCCATGGGCGAAGTTGATGAGCTCGATGATGCCATAGACCATGGTGTAGCCCAGAGCGATGAGCGCGTAGATGCTCCCTCTGGTCAAGCCACCGAAGAAATATTCCCAGAAGAATTCCATTACTACCTGCCGAGTGTTCCCGAGTCCGCCATTGTGAAGGCCGTTCCGTCGCAGGCGCGCATGCGCCGGCAGTCCAAAGGCCCGGCTTAAGCCGGCGCCCGTTCCAAATCGGAGGGCCGAGGCGTGGGTTTCGCGGAGCATACCCGCGGACGCCACCGGTTTAACGGGATATGGATCGTTTAGCAACAATTAGGGGGCGGACTCATTGTCCGCCCCCTCGATGATCACGTCAGGCCATGGTAGCTACTTGAGCTCCACGAACTTACCGTCCTGAACCTGATACATGGAGAAGCCCACGCCGATAGCGTCACCCTTCTCGTCGAAGGAGATCTTGCCGACCGGGGTTTCCACGTACTCACTGCGCAGGGCCTTGATTACGGCATCGTATTCGGTGGAGCCGGCTTTCTCGATGGCGTTCAGGAGGGCGAGGCTTGCGGAATAGGCCTCGGGGAAGAACGCGCCGGGCTCGGAGCCGAACGCAGCCTTATGCTGCTCAATGGCCTGCTGGTAGATCGGGTTGCTCGAAATGTCGCGCGGGCCGGAGGCGTAGACGCCTTCGGCGTCGGCACCCGCAACCTTGATAAAGGTGTCGTCCTTCACGCCGTCGTCGGACAGGAAAGGCGTCTTCATTTGCTTCTTACGCATCTGCGAGACGATCTTGGAAGCTTCAGGATGGTAGCCGCCGAAGATAACGGCGTCGGCGCCGGACTGACGAACCTTGTTCACCACGGCGGAGTAGTCCACGGCACCGGGAGTTACGCCCTCGAAGAGCACAACCTGAGCCTGGCCGCCCTGCTCAATGAAGGACTTGGCGAATTCGGCGTAGCCCTTGCCGTAATCGCCCTTGTCATGAAGCACGGCGATCTTCTTGGCTCCGAGAGTCTGGATAGCATAGTCCACGCCCATCTTGGCCTGAGCGTCGTCGGAAGCAATGGTGCGGAAGAAGTTGGGGTAATCGCCGCTTTGGGTCAGGGGCGGGTTGGTGGCCGAGGGCGACATGCAGATAAGCTTGGCGTCCCTGTAGATGGGCATAGCGGCCTTCGTAGCGCCGGAGCAAATGTGGCCCATGACGATCGTCACCTTGTCGGAAACGAGCTTGGTGGCTACGTTGGTGGCCAGTTCAGGCTTGCACTGCTCGTCTTCAGCCTGAATGACGACCTGACGACCGAGCACGCCACCCTTGTCATTGTACATCTTGGCCACCAGCTTGGCGGCATTCACAGAGGGCAGACCGTAGGAGGCTAAGTCGCCGCTATGGGCGCCGGCCACGCCGAGAACGATCGAGCCACCAGCCGGAGCAGCTTCAGGAGCGGCCTCGGTCTTGGCCTCTTCCTTCGTCGGCTCGTTACCACAACCGGCCAGGGCGATAAGTCCCACGCATGCCAGGATCAGCATAGAAAAAACGCGTTTCATAATCCTCTCCTTGAACGAATGTTGAACGACCGACCATCGCTGAAGTCGGCTTTTCCCTTGAAAGCTCCAATATTACTAAATATCGCATTTTAAAGAATGCTGCAGTCCTGTCAATATGCCTACCTGAACGTAGCCAGGTCAGTAACTATTGCGTTTTAGGAGGGCTTGAGCCCTGCTCAATGCGCTAGTTGCCGTGGGCTTTCGCTTCACGTTCGATCATCTCCAAAAGCTGGGGATCGCCTTCGGCATGCTCTCTGGCCTTGCGCATGTGAAAATCTGCTTTCTGCGCATCATTAAGATAATGGCTATAGAGCACTGCCAAATTAAAGTGCGCGCCGGCATCATCGGGACGCTTGGCCAGCAGTCGCATGAGCGTCTGGGCGGCCTGCTCGTGTTGCTGCGCCTGAAAAGCGGCCATGGCCAGCAGCCGTAAGGCTTCGATATTGTTCGGATCTGCCTCAAGGGCTCGCTGCAGAAAGACCTCGGCCCGTTCGGCTTCCTGCATGCGCATGAAAGCCTTGGCGATGTCCAGATTCGCCTGCGGGTCATCGGGTTTCTCACGCAACGCAGCCATGAGCTTACCCATTTCGCTCATATCCTGCTGACCAGGCATGCCTTGGGAAGCAGATTGCCGCGGCTGACCCAGGAATTCCTTGCGCGAGGGGCTCTCCAGCCTATGAAAGACGGACGAGGCAAACATAACCACGAGCCCAATGGCGGCCAGAGCCACCATCAGTTTTGTCCCCTGGTTTACCTTGCCCTCGGGTGCGGTCTCAACCATGATTCCTCCTAGACCTTGCCTTCGCCGCGCTCTTGCAGAACTTCAAGCTGCGAAATACGCCGGTCGATCTCAGCGGCCTTGCGTGACATCCAAAACACATACATCCCTATAAAGACCCAGACCACGCAATTGGCGGTCAAAACATATTCGGTCGCAGTCATCGGCGCCCTCCTTTGCTCAGGCTTCCCACCCAAGCTCAGAATCGGTTTCATAAATCCTGCGGACACTGGGCAGGTTGGATTCGGTAAGCTCTTCCTGATTAGCTATAATTATAAAAGCACTTACAGCCGTCTTCTCAAAGCCGCTTCCTGTAGAAATGAGATGGACACGGCGGCTTCCAGCAGAACCTTGTGGAATCAGAACATGCGTCCAAGAGTGCAATTGTAGCATTTAATCCCATTGGCTGGCAGCGGCTAAGCCTTCGATACGACGTAATGCGCTGAGTTGGCGATAACGCAGCAGTAGCAACGCTATCCACAGTAAGCCCATGGCGCCGAGGTTGGCCAGAACGGCATGCCACATAGCCGGCTCCATGCCTCCGCCCTGGCTGCCAAGAACCGCCGGGTGGATGGAGCGCCACATGCGCGCCGAATAGAAAACCAGCGGGACGTCCAAAAATCCCACGATGCCCAGCACGGCGCAGGCCATGGCCCGACGTTCGCCGCCTAATGGCGCGCCACGCAGCACCAGATAAGCCGCGTAAATGAACCACATGATCAGCGTGGTGGTCAGCCGCGGGTCCCAGGTCCACCAGACGTTCCAGGCAGCACGACCCCAGATGGAGCCCGTGGCCAGGGCCAAGCCTGAGAAAAGCACGCCGAGTTCCGCAGCGGCGCCGGCCAGCAGGTCAAAGACTTCCTTGCGTCGCAACAAGTACAAACCACTGCACGCAAAGACCAGAAAGAAGCTCAACATGGCCCACCAAGCCAGGGGCAGATGCGTGTAGAAAATTTTCTGCACCATCCCCATGCTCTGCTCCATGGGGGCATAAACCCAGATTAGCCACTGGCTGGCCAGCAGGGCCGGAATGGAGGCCAGGGCGAAAATTCCAGCGCGCGACACGTTTTACTCCTCTCCGGTGAATACGAAGGGAAACAACACTACGGCCGCGGCCGTGAACATGGCGTCAAAGCCAAGCACCAAACCCAGCCAGCCCGAAGTCTCGCTATCCGCTGCCGGGGCAAACAACCCGGCCCCGATGCGGATTCCAGCCAGGAGCACAGGCACCAACAAAGGAAACAAGGCTACGGACAGAAGCGATTCGCGGCCGGCTTGGCCTTGGGACAGCGCACCCAACAGCGAGCCCAGCACCGCCAGGCCCCAGTCGACTGCGAGCACCGTTGCGAACACGGGCAACGGAGAGCCCAGCACATCCTGACCCAAAAAAACCACCACGGCAGGCCCGAATACAATCTGGATCATCAACAGCAAGGCTAGACCGGCCACGGCCTTGCCCAACCAGACGGCATGCACGGGCACCGGCGCGAGCAACAGTCCGATGCGCGCACCGCCACTCTCTTCGAGCCCATACAAGGTGTTGAAAATCAGCACCAGTCCGAAGGCGCTGGAGAGCCAGAATACGGCTGCCGCCCCCTGGGCAGGCATTATCTGGCCCACCGGGGTAGCCAGACTGAAGACGAAAATAAGTAGAAGACCGAGCAGCGCCGCCTGGGACAGGCCCTGCCCTCCCGCGAGCACCAGGCGCAAGTCCTTGGCGGCAATGGTCCATGCGCGGCTCAGCACAGCATGCTCTCAGTGGGCTCAAAGTCGGAAGCCAGTCCCGCGTAGCGCATCCGGCTTTCGCCTATGGCCAAGACATGATCGGCCAGAGGCAGATCCGCGGAAACCTGATGGCTGACCCAGACCAGAGCTACGCCTCGATCGCGGGCGGCGGCAATTTCATGTCGAAGTGTCTGCATGGAGCGAGCGTCAAGCCCCGTGCCTGGCTCGTCCAGGAATATAAGGCTAGGCTCCACAAGAAAAACCCGCGCCAATGACAGACGCTGAGCCATGCCGCGCGAAAAGCGCCCGGCCTGCTCCTCGGCCGCCGCAGCAAGCCCGGCACGCTCCAGAGCCGCGTCGATCTGCGCGGCCTGAGGCTTGTGGCCGTACATGCGCGCCCAAAAGACCAAGTTCTCGCGAGCCGTGAGCCGCGGATAAAGGAACGTTTGGTGCCCCAGGTAGGCCAGCTTCTCCTGCCCCACACGCAGCTCGCGGCTGCCGGCCGTTGGACGCACGAGTCCAGCCATGATGCCCAACAGCGTGGACTTGCCCGCGCCATTTGGGCCGACAACGAGCCAGACCTCGCCGGCACGCACATCCAGGTTCACGCCCTTGACCACGAGCTTGCGTCCGTACAGCTTGCCCACGCCGCGCAGAGCGAGCAGCACCTGATCCTCGCCGCTCATGCAGGCTCCGATCTCAAAGCTGGGTTCACATTTGCTCCCGCTGCGTCGGGGCGTCGTCAGGGCGTCCGGATCTGCTGCGCAGAGCCAGGAATCCGGCCAGGCACATGAGCGTGCCGCCAATCCAGATCCAGTTGACCAGCGGATGCAAACTGAACTTGAGGCTGGCCGCGCCCTGCTGAGTCACGCCCAGCAGAGTGGCATAGACTTCCGTGCCAAGAGAGAAAACCGTTGAGACCTCGGCGAAGGGCTGATCGAAACTCTGGTACAGACGGCGCTGGGGCCTGAGCATGCCCACTAGCTCACCGCCCTGCTCGACCCGAACCTTGGCTTCCACCAGGATCATGGCCTCGCTGCTGCGTTCCTCGAATCCTTCGTAGATCATTGTATAGCCGCCCATGTCCATGGAGGCGCCGGGCTGAAGCACGGCTTCCCGGCTGAACTGGTACGGTCCCGACACAGCCACTCCCAACACGACGAGTCCCAGGCCGAAATGCACGCCCCAAGCGCCCAAGGAAGAGCGGCGTCTCCGCACGCTGGCATCAAGGGCCACGACCAGTACCACGCCAGCCAGACATGCCGCTGCCAGTCCAGTACCTGCCATGGCCAGGGGCTTGGTCATGCCTCCCAGCGCTAATGCCACGATGGCCGCAACGAACACGCCGACGGCGATACCCAGGCCGCGCCTGTCGCGGAGCCCTTCTCTCCACTGCAGCCAGGGGCAGACGAGCAACAGGGCGGCGATACCCAGGAAGAGCGGCAAGGTCACGCGGTTGTAGAAGTGCGCATCGAGACCTATGGGCTGGGAGCTCCACAGTGAGCTGATGACCGGCCACATGGTGCCCATGAGGATGACGCCGCCAATGGCCAGCAGAAGCCAAGCCGTGAGCACCAGGAAGCCGGGCCTGCTGTATAGGCCGGAAAGCTCCCGTCCCATCTCGCCACGGCCGACAGCAACCACCAGCGCAGTCATGATCAGCCCGGAGGCGATGAACGCGAGCAACGGCCCACCGATACCTCCGGCTCCGAAGGCGTGCAGGGACTGCACGACGCCGCTACGCACGAGGTAGGTGGCGAAGTAGCATAGCACCAGAGTGACCGTGACCAGGACTACGTTGGTGCGCCTGAGCGCCCCGCGGCGTTCCTCGATGAGCGCGGTATGCAGGAAGGCCGTGGCCGACAACCATGGAATGAGAGAGGCGTTTTCAACCGGATCCCAAGCCCAGTATCCTCCCCAACCCAGCTCCATATAGGACCACCAGGCACCTAGCACGATGCCCGCCGTGAGAAATATCCAGGACAGAATGGCCCAGTTGCGGCCCATGTCCAACCAGGAGCGGCGCTCACCCGTGAGCCAAGCCGCCAAGGCAAGACATGCGGGAATCGTGAAGCCGCCGTAGCCCAGGAAGAGCAGCGGGGGGTGGAAGATCATTCCTGGATTCTGCAATAAAGGATTCAGTCCGCGACCGTCGGCCGGCGCAGGAGAGAACTCGATGAACGGGTTGTTCCAGTTGGTGAGAGCCAACATAAAGAAGCCTTGCACCAGGAAGAAGAACAGCCAGTACAATACGCGCGTCTGCCCGGCCAGTTCACGATAGTTCTTGGTAAGCGGGAAGACCGAGCCCATGAGCGCCACGGTCCAGGCCCAGAAGAGCAGCGAACCCTCTTGTCCGGCCCAGAAGGCGGTCACGGAGTAGAACAGGGGTAACACCGAGTTCGAGTATTCGGCCACGTACTTGAAGGAAAAATCCTTGCCCACGAAGGCGGCAAACAGGATTGCCGAGGCCACGGTCAGCACGGCGGCCACGGCATGGTGGGCATACTCCAGAACGACAAGGCCTTCTCCCTTACCCTGCCAAGCCTGGTAGGCCGCGGCAGCGCCAGCGAACAGACTTAGCAGCAGGCAGAACAGCAGGCTCCAGTAGGCTACGAGAATCATGCGCGCTCCATCGGAAAGATTTCAGGGCGTGGGGAAGATAGACTGCTCCGAGGATAAACTCAACCAGGCCGTTTGGTCCCGGTGGAGTTCGGTATCAGACACAGCATGAAACGCAAACGTGGAATGCCGTAACAGGGCTTGCAATAGATTGAGGAAGGATCTGCATTCCCCATACTTGTCCGTCAGGTTCAATATGCCCTGACTCCACGCAATCCGTGGGTGCAAAGCCCCGTAGCGAGAACATCGAAAACCGTCTGGGCGCGGGCTAGCCCCGGTTCTCTTTCTCGTACTTGGAGGGACACTTGGTCATCAGCATCGAGGCCGAAAACACTTGCGACTGAGGATCGAGGCCGCCTTCGACAATGACCTCCACTCCCGGCTTGAACGTATCCGGCACGGCTCCTCCGTAATCAACCCGGATGCGCTTGCTCGCGTCATCCTTGTCCACAAGCTGGAAAACCACGCCCAGACTGCCGTCCTTGGAGTGCAAACCATCGGCGGCCACGGTGCCGAAAAGCCTGGCTTGAGACAGTTTTCCAGTCTCCATGGCCAAGGCCTCGGATACATTCAGGAAGTACACGCTGCCTCCGGACAGACCGGAGTACAGCAAATAGCCGAGTCCACCAAGAAACAATAAGAGGGCCGCGATGTAGATGCCCTTGCCGCCCTTGGCGTTATTCATGGAACCTCCATAGAGGGGGGTGTCTCTTCTCGTTGCGCCGAGCGCCCATCAGGCTCGCGGCCGGTACCGCGCACCAGGCTTTCCTTGCGCGACCGCGCCAACTCTCTCATGTCGACGACCTGATCGGTCTCGTCCACAATCTCTTTGCCTAGTATCTCTTCAAGCACGTCCTCCAGGGAGATTACTCCCGAAAGGCCGCCATACTCGTCCAAAACCACCAAAAGATGGTTTCTGGATTCTAAGAACTTATTGAGTACTTTGTCCAGGGTCGTGGTTTCCTGGACGAACTCCACGGGTTTCATCATCTGCTCCAGGCGCAGGTCGTCCTGGTCGTTGGCCAAGGCTTCCAGCAGCTCTCGCCGATACACCAGGCCGACAATGTCCTCGCGGTCCTCACCTTCATATACCGGGATGCGGCTGTGCGGCCAGAGCTTGGTAGTCGCCCGGGCCTGGGCCACCGTCAATTCCGCAGGCAGGGAAAAGACCACAGTGCGCGGAGTCATGGTCTGCTCGACGCTCTTCTGATCCAGGGACAGAATGTTGCGGATGGACAACTCCTCGTAAGGCTTGATGAGTCCGGCCTTGCGCACCAGGCTGACCGTGGCCCGGATGTCGTCCTCCGTGGTCTGTGGCCCACGCTTCCTGCGCTTGCCGAGCCGTGCCGGCAAACCAAGGGCCCAGATGAGCGGAGCAGTGGTCAGGATCATGATACTTATAGGGCCGGTAAGCAGCGGCGCAACGGTCCGCGTATAACTGACCCCCAGCGTCTTGGGGATGATTTCGGAAAAAATAAGGATGATCACGGTGAAGACAACCACGAACAGAGGCAGCGATTCGGCTCCGAAGACCTCGGCCGCGGCTGCTCCGGCTATGGAGGCCCCTGCGGTATTGGCGATGGTGTTCAGGGTCAAAATGGCGGTTATGGGGCGCTCGATGTGCTCGCGGAACTGGAATAGAATCTCGCCCGATTTTTTTTTCTGTCTGCGCAGATCCTCTATCCTGCTCCAAGGCACGGAATACAGGGCCGCCTCGCTTAATGAACATACGAACGATATGCCTGCGGCCAGGCCCATGGCCATAATAAGCTCAAACATGATGCTGTGTGGAACCGCCTTGGCGGTTGGTGGTTAGAAACGCTTCGCCCCGTGTGGGGTAATCTTGATCTTACTACCAAATGGCCTTGCCCATCGCAAGTCGCCCTTGGGTGGACGCGCTTGACTCGCCAGGCCATCTGCCGCATTGATTTGCCCTGGACATGATGACCAATACCACTTTCCAGACCATCGGCGTGTGGCAGACCGCCTACCTGGGGGACAGCGTGTTGACGCTGCCGCTCCTGCAGGCCCTTGCCGAAGCATATCCCGTCGCGCGCATCCATTTCTTCGTGCGCCGGGGATTCGGCGCGCTTTATGCCGGCTTGCCCTACTTGGCCGGTGTGCATGAATTCGATAAGCGCGGCACGCAGGGCGGGCTGCCCGGAGCCTGGCGCTACGGCAAGGCCTTACGGCCCATGGGTTTCGACCTGTGGATCTCGAGCCATCGCAGCCTGCGTAGCGCGCTTGTGGCCAAGGCCGTGGGGGCGCCCGTGCGCATCGGCTATTCCACGCCTTGGTTCAATCGTCTGTCCTACACCAAAGTAATCGATCGCCGCTTCGGGCAGGCCCATGAAATCGAGCGCCTGAACCGATTGCTTATCCCCCTGGGCATTACAGCCGGTGAGAATTGGCCGCATTTCACCCCACCGGCCAAGGCCGTGGAGGACGCGGCTCGCTTTTGGCGGGAGCATGGCTTGGATAGCCAGGCAACGCATGTGATCGGACTGCATCCCGGCAGCGTCTGGCCCACCAAGCGTTGGCCGGCCACGCATTACGCCCGTCTGCTTGACCTGGCCGTAGAGCATGGCCTGCGCGTCATTGTCTTTGCCGGGCCGGGCGAGGAAGCCATGGCCGCCCAGGTCGTGACGGAAGCGCGACACGGCACGGACAAGGCGGTAATCAACCTCTCCGGCAAGCTCAATTTGCCCGCCCTGGCTGCCTATCTGGCGCGCTTATCGGTGTACGTGAGCAACGATTCGGGTCCCATGCACCTGGCCTGGATCCAGCACGTTCCGGTCGTTGCTTTGTTCGGCCCGACAGTGGAGCGCTTCGGTTTCTACCCCATGGGTCCGCGCTCGCGAGTGCTGGAGGTCGATCTGGATTGTCGCCCCTGTGGCCTGCACGGTCATCAGCAATGCCCGAAAAGCCATCACGAGTGCATGGCACGCATAACGCCTGAAAATGCTTGGCAGGCCGTGCGCCAAGTCCTGGCCGAGGAGACAACGTGAGCGTGCCAGGACGCGTTACCGTGCACGAAGCCGATTCAGAGGCCGGGCATGTGATCGAGTCAACGCAAGCCGCCGTGTTCCGCCTGAGCGCCCTGGGCGACGTGGTGCTCACCACGGGCGTGCTCGATTGGTGGCACAGAAGGCACAATCTGCGTTTCACGGTCATCACCCGCGAGGCTTTTGCCAAGCTCTTCAAGCATCATCCGGCCGTGGAACGCGTGGTGGGCATTACCCCCCAAGGACTTGAATGCTGGTTCAGGACCGCCAACGAGCTAGCGAAGACCTACGGCGACCGCATGCTCGTGGATCTGCACGGCACCGGCCGTTCGCTGCTCTTGGCCTCCTTGTGGAAGGGTCAGGTCAGGCGTTACCCCAAGCACTCCCTGCTGCGCAGACTCTACCGCCTGGGCCGATTTGACTGGGCCGGCGGCAAACTTGCCCGGAACAGTGTGCCCCAGCGCTATGCCATGGCCCTGGACACTCCGCCGCCGTCCGCCGAACAACTGCGACCCAAGATATTCCTGCAGGAGCGCGAGTTGGCGCAGGCGCGCATATTCCTTCTGGAACGAGGCGTGAGTAACGGCGAACGCCCACTAGCGGCCCTGCATCCCTACGCCACCCACGCGGCAAAGGCTTGGCCCCACGAGAATTGGTTCCGCCTAGTGGATCTGCTGGAGGACGGCGGTTGGGATTGGATCGTAATCGGCCAAGACCGAGCGCCTTTTCTGCGCGATCGCGCCGGAGCCAGAGACCTTACTGGGGGCTCGGACCTGCGCGGAAGCTGCGCCTTGCTTGCAGCCTGCAGCGTGTGCGTCACGGGCGATTCAGGCCCCATGCACATGGCCACGGCCGTGGGAACGCCGGTAACGGCCCTATTCGGTCCCACCACGCGAGCTTGGGGTTTTTTTCCCTCTGGTGAGCATGACGTGGTCCTTGAACGCGCCCTGCCGTGCCGCCCCTGCTCCCTGCATGGCGACAGCGGTTGCGTGCGAGGCCGCGAATGCCTGGCCGCGATCACTCCCGAAGAGGTCTACCGAGCCCTCATACAGGCGGCCAGTCCCTTACGCAGGTAACAACGGGGAACAGCGCAAGAGCCGGGAAGGGCTTTGCCCTCCCGCTGCCATGCTGTCCTCTCCCAGCGCACACCAGCTTCCCTTACCCGCGCCAACCCTGCCTTAGAGCATTTTGCTTTTGAAAATGCTCTGCGAGCCATGCTTCGGCATGGCTCGCCGCCGCGTAGGCGTAGGCGCAATTCACTTGCGCCGTCAACGCTGGAGCGGGCGTCTTAAAAGCAATCCGCACTAGTTCTCTTTAAGATCAGATTGCGTTCACTCTCTGCCATCAAGCCCAAAAGTGAGATTTGGACCTTTGTACTCATTTCCTTATTTCCATAAAGCCGGTGACCTGCCCAGCACTTTTCGGACCAGCTTTATCAATTATCCTCCGGGGGATTGGGCAATCCTGTCCGCCGTAAAGCATTTTGCTTTAAGGTCCTCGGCGTCAGGTTCCAGCTTGTCGAACGATGGGGCTGGAGCCAGATGTCTATTCCCATAGCCAGGATAACCGGTTGCAATTATTTGCCATGCGCTTTAAGAGTGTGACAAATCAATTCTCCATACCGGCAACTGAGGTGGATATGTACTGTGGAAACTGCGGAGCAAAGCTGTTTGAAGAGGACAACTACTGCCGTAGTTGCGGAAGTACGATAGACAAGGCAATGGAGCCGCCTTCCACTTCACGGGCAGTCCGAGACATCGACTCCACAGCGGACAAGACTGACTATGCCCTCTCTGCATTGCAGACTCCCAATCACGATGACGTACCTCCGACACCGCCAGATTCATTCGCCTTTGCCGGAGCGACCGTCCCCACCACTTACCTGGAGGCTAAAAGCGAATTCAAGGAAGAACAGAAGGGATTCGAGAAAACCATTGGTTCCCTCAAACTTAAATACGATGCACAGGGTAAGGTCAAGTTTGGCGGCCTCCTGTATCTTTTTTCAATCTTTATTTTTTTTCCTCCCTTTGGTGCATTTGCCAATCTTATTCACATTAATGAAATCAAAGCTAACTGGTCAGCAGTTCTTACAAATGCAGATCTAATTATCTTCTATGTGCCAGCATTTGCCTATTTATTTTTAACTTTATATATAGTTTTCTTGTACTACAGAAGAGACAAGGGGTTATCATCGTGGTGGATCGGAAGCTGGTCCGCTTTACTAGCCGCTGATGCGCTTAGAGCTTTATATTTTGATCGGCATGGATTACCCAATCACTTGTTTCAAGAGCAAATCGAATCATTGGTCGGAAGATTATTTTGGGTCGGCTTATGGTCTATATATCTTCTTTGCTCGAAACGCGTGAAGCACACATTCGTGAATTGAGCTCCTTGGCTAGCGCGCGTGAACATGGCGTAGGACATCCAATGAACGTCTGGCTACCAGATGGAAGCATAGCCATATTCAAACACTTATTTAGCTATGACCAAAATGCAATGCTTCCAAGATAGACAACACGGAAGCTCCATCGACATAATACTTAATGCTAACCTTGCTGTAGTAGGATTGAATGTAGAGGAACCTCTCTTTTGCTATCTTCCCACCAGATTGATACGTTAGTTATAGCGGGATGTTAAGGCCCTTCCTCAACTTCTGGTGTTACAATCCTTCAAAACTCTTAAGTTTTTCAATTGTATTTTCAGCCTGAAAGCAACCTCTTCAGGTCCGCCCTTTTCTTCCGATAAGACAAAATGCCGACCTTTCTTCCATTGTAGACCACAAGAGGTCCTCCCAGGAACCACATGCACGACCAGACGCATTCCGCCGCCCCTTTCATCCAGGTCACCTACCGCTACAAAAGCCACGTCCTTAGGCTCACTGTGCCCCAAGGCGAGGCCTTTCTGGTGGGGGACATCTTCCTTCGCGAGGAATACCCGCTGACCAAACTCAAAGGGGTTTTCGGCCGGGTCGTTGTTCTCGACATCGGGGCCAACGTGGGGCTTTTCTCCATCTACGCAAAACTGAATATCCCCAACGCCACGATCCACTGTTTCGAGCCTTCAGGACTGATGCGCAAAGCCCTGGAGATCAATACGGCACCCTTTGCGAATATCCACCTGCATCCGGTCGCCCTGTCCGATCATGATGGGGAGCAGACTCTTTTCCTCAACCCGGTGAAGACGGGGCAAAGCTCCCTCAAGCCGAACCAGGAACCCACCCGAGAGCCTTTCGGCCCGACTCTGGTCGAGGAAACAGTTCAGGTGTGCGATGCGGGCAAGGCTTTTGACGACCTGCAACTGGACTGCGTGGACATCCTCAAGGTTGACACCGAAGGCTCGGAAATCGAAATACTGAAGAGCCTTGGGTCCCGTCTGGAGCGCATCAAGCATGTGTATCTCGAATATCACAGCCAGGCGGACAAAAAGGAAATGCACGAACTGCTTGCGGACTTCGTCTTGCTTGAGCACTTTGAACGCGGGGAGAACGTGGGCATCCTCAAGTACATGAACAGTCGCCTGTAAGACTGCGCTGAAGATACTGAGAGTCTTGTCTGACGCCTTTTTGCGAGTGAAGAGGGGCTTCCAATAGAGCATTTTGCTTTTGAAAATGCTCTGCAAGCCATGCGTCGGCATGGCTTGCCGCCGCGCAGGCGTAGGCGCAATTCACTTGCGCCGTCAACGCCGGAGCGGGCGTCTTAAAAGCAATCTGCTCTAGTCTACATGCCATTATGCCTTTTCATTCTCCCGCCAGCTTGCCTTGAGATAAACGAGACCCCCACCAGACTACATCTGGTGGGGGTCTTTTCATGCCCGACTCTTCAGAACCGATAGAGGAACTTCGCAAGCCCGAGGCTTGCAACGAGTTACCCTACAAATTGGC
>NZ_AULZ01000019.1 GCF_000422545.1 Desulfocurvibacter africanus subsp. africanus DSM 2603 | reverse complement strand
CTTAAAAGCAATCTGCTCTAGATGAGCGTGCCCATGAGCATGCCGTGAGATAGCCTGGCGGCTATTTCCTGACCGTGATCTCCACGGCCTCCGGTCTGGTCTTGAGCAGCGTCGTATGTTCGGGAAGGCGGACCTGGAAGGGCAGCGTGTAGCGCCCCGGGTCCACGTCCGGATCAATACGCAGGAAGGCTCTTACCTGCTCGTGGAGCCGATCCTCATTGATGAGCCTGAGTGGCGCCTCCAGATGCAGTCGGACTTCCTTGGGTTCAAAATCCGTTATGCGCTTGGCGCTGTCCCTGTCCAGCACCAGCGGCACACGGATCCAGATCTCGCGCGTCTTGGGACCGAAAACCAGCAGCGTCTTTACCTTGGCCGGCTCCACGCTCATGTCGCCCGGCACATCCATACTGACCGCATCCTCGAACATCAGCGGCGTCCGGCCCTCGACCTTGATTTGCTGGGTGCTCAGCCTGTCCACCTTGTCCACCATGGATCTTGGTCCGCGCAGAACGACCTTGGACGGCTCCACAAGTTTTTCCTTGAGCAGCCAGTCAGATGCCAGGTTGCCGGTCCAGGCCACCGTTACCGGGACCTCTTTCCTGGCCACCTCCTCCGCTTGGATCACGATGCGCGGCGGCTTGATCTCCACGACTTCCACGGCACCTTTCAGGGGAATGCGGTCTGGCGTGAAGTTGAGGATGTTCTCGCCGGGCTTGAGCGCGCCGAGGTCCAAGGAGTAGCCGATCTTGCGCGAATCAATGGAGCGCACCAAACTCTTGGGGCCGCGCACCACCACGTCGATGGTGCTGATGAGCCCTTCGCGCACCACGAGGTCGCGCGGCTGATTTGTGGTCTCCAGGCGCACTTGCACGGTTGAATTGACCTTCTGCTCGAAGGACACGGAGTACCAGGAGTAGAAGCCGAGTATGAGGGCGATGACCAGAAACTGCCAATTGCTCTTCATGTGCGCCTACCTGGCCCAGGCATTGCGGATGACTCTGCGCAAACGAATCTCGTCCAGGTTGGTGACGAGCTTTCCGTCAATGACCACGGAGATGCTGCCGCGCTCTTCGCTGACCACCGTGACCACAGCGTCGGTTTCCTCGCTGATGCCGATGGCCGCGCGGTGCCTCGTGCCGTACTGCGAGGCCAGCTTGGGATCGGTTGTCAGGGGCAGGACACAGCCCGCGGCCATGATCTTATCGCCTTGGATGATGACCGCACCGTCGTGCAGCGGAGTATTCGGATGAAAAATGGTCATGAGCAGCTCCTTGGTCACCTCGCCTCGGATGGGGATGCCGCGCTCGCCGACATCGCCCAGGGGCACGGTCTTTTCGATGACGATGAGCGCGCCGACGCGCATTTGAGCCATGGCGGTCAAGGCGCGCACGATCTCCTCCAGGGTCTTCTCATGCACGCCGCGATCACGCCGAAACAGGCCGCCAGTGCCCACGGCGGCCAAGCCCTTGCGGATATCGGCTTGGAACAAAATGATGATGATGAGGAAGATGGATCCCAGGAAATTCTGCAGCAGCCAGTTGAGCGTGGTCAGGCCCAGTTCGCTGGAAAAATAGTAAAGCAGCACCACGAGCACGAGGCCGTACATGACCGGTACGGCGCGCGTGCCCTTCACCAGCAAAATGAGCCGGTAGTAGACGAAGGATACCAGGACGAAGTCCAGGATCTCCTTCCAGGTTATTTGGGTGAAGTCGAAGCCGAACAGGTTTGGGATCTCCATTGCGCAGCCAGCCCTGCGGTGACTGCGTTTGGTTGTCTCCGGTCAGCCGAGCAGTTCCAAGCACATTTTCAGGAACACTTGCAATGCGGGCAACCTCAGCCGATGGCCTCGGCGATGCGCAGGCTCTGCCGCGCCAGGGCCACCTCGTGCACTCGATGGATGCTCGCGCCCTTGGACCAGGTCAGGGCCGTGGCCACGGCCGTGGCCACCTGACGCTCCAGGGGTCCCAAACCTAAGAGCTTTTGCCACAAGCTCTTGTTGGACAAGCCCATGTATACGGGCCGCCCCAAAGACAAAAATTTGTCCACTCTGCGAAGAATATCCAAGTTATGTGCCAGGGTTTTGCCAAAGCCGATGCCCGGATCGAGCACTATGCATGCCTCGGGCAGGCCCCGGCAAACCAGGTAATCCAGGCGTTCTTCAAAAAAGGCCAGAATGTCCTCCACCACGTCGGCGTAGACCGGGGCCTTCTGCATGTCCGCCGGCCGTCCCTGGCTGTGCATGAGCACATAGCCCGGCTTGTGCTGCGCCAGCACATCGGCCAACTCCTGATCAAAACGGCAAGCCGAGACGTCGTTGACGATAACCGCCCCGGCATCCAAGGCGCGGGCAGCCACCTCGGCCTTGTACGTATCCACGGATACGGCAGGAGCTTGACCGTCGGCGCAACGCAAGGCCAGTACCGCCTGAATGGCAGGCATGACCCTGGAAATCTCCTCGGCGGCATTAACCGATCGCGCTCCAGGCCGAGTGGACTCGCCGCCCACGTCGAGCATGTCCGCGCCCTCAGCCAAAAGCCGTGCGGCATGTGCAGCGGCCTGCTCCGGCAGCTCATGCGCCCCACCGTCATAAAAAGAATCCGGGGTCACATTAAGAATACCCGCCACGAGAAAGGGGGCGGGCCCGAGAACCCTGCCCCCCATGACTTGCCAATTGATGTTTCCGAGCATTGCGTCCAGATGTCAAGAATTACTGGATCTTCTTGTCGTCATCCTCGCCATGCAGCAGAAACTCGTCCTCATCCTGTCCCTGATTACGCCTGGAAGCGTCACTGGGACCCGGCTTGCCGACCTGCTCCTCGGCTTTGTCCCGATCACCGTACTTACGGTCGTCCTCTTGGCGCGCCTTGGCCTGGGCCGTTTTGAAATCCGTGCCCGTGCCCGGCTCGCCGCCAGACCCGTTCGAGGGCAGATCCTTGCCCGCGATGAGCAGATCGATATCCGCGCCGCTGATGGTCTCCCGCTCAAGCAACGCCTTGGCGATGCGCTCCATGACCTCGGCATGCTCCTTGAGCAGCTTTTTGGAGATCTGGTAGGCCTCGTCCACAAAACGGCGCACTTCGGAGTCGATCTCGCGGGCCGTTTCCTCGCTGTAATCCTTGCTATGGATGAGTTCCTTGCCCAGGAAGACCTGATCCTGGTTGTCGCCGAAGGAAAGCGGACCGAGCTTGTCGCTCATGCCGAACTGGCAGACCATCTTGCGGGCCAACTTGGAAGCGCGCTCGATATCGTTGCTCGCGCCCGTAGTGATCTCCTCCATGAACAGCTCCTCGGCCACGCGGCCGCCGAGCAGCATGGCGAGCTGATTCCTGATGAAGGTCTTGGAATAGCTATGGCGGTCGTCCACCGGCAACTGCATGGTCACGCCCAAGGCGCGGCCGCGCGGAATGATGGAGACCTTGTGCACCGGGTCCGTACCGGGCAGCAGCTTGGCCATCAGCGCATGGCCGCCTTCGTGGTAGGCCGTGATGCGCTTCTCCTCGTCCGAGAGAATGAGGCTCCTGCGCTCCTTGCCCATGAGCACCTTATCCTTGGCCTCTTCAAAATCACGCATATCCACCTGGGTCTTGTTCGTCTTAGCCGCGTGCAGGGCCGCTTCGTTGACCAGGTTTTCAAGATCCGCGCCGGAGAAACCGGGCGTGCCCCGGGCGATAACCCCCAGATCCACCTCGCTGGACAGCGGCGTGCGCCGGGCATGGACCTCCAGGATCCTCTTGCGGCCGCGCACGTCAGGCGTGGGCACGACCACCTGCCGGTCGAAACGACCAGGCCGCAGCAACGCCGGGTCAAGCACGTCGGGACGGTTGGTGGCCGCGATCAGAATGACGCCTTCATTGGACTCGAAACCGTCCATCTCCACCAGCAGCTGGTTCAAGGTCTGCTCGCGCTCGTCATGACCGCCACCCAGACCCGCTCCGCGCTGACGGCCAACGGCGTCGATTTCGTCGATGAAGATAAGGCATGGCGCGTTCTTTTTGCCCTGCACGAATAGATCGCGCACGCGGGCCGCGCCCACGCCCACGAACATTTCAACAAAGTCCGAGCCGGAGATGGAAAAGAAGGGTACGCCAGCCTCGCCGGCCACAGCCCGCGCCAGCAGAGTCTTGCCCGTGCCTGGAGGGCCGACCAAAAGCACGCCCTTGGGGATGCGGCCGCCCAGACGCGTGAAGCGCTTGGGATCGGACAGGAAATCCACGATCTCCGTGAGCTCCTCCTTGGCCTCGTCCACACCGGCCACATCCTCGAAAGTGACCTTGGCCTGCTCGGGCGAGGTGAGCCGCGCCTTGGAGCGGCCAAAGGAGAGCGCGCCGCCCTTGCCGCCGCCGCCCTGCATCTGGCGCATGAAGAAAATCCAGACACCGATGAGCAGGAGCATGGGGAACCAGGAGACGAGCACCGTGACATACCATGGCGCCTCTTCCTCCGGTTCGGCAACGACCCGCACCTTATTCTCGATAAGCTTCTCGACGAGATTGGCGTCCTGGGGAGAGTAAGAGACGAAGCGCTCCTCGCTCACCAGCACACCCGAGATCTTCTGCCCCTGAATCTTGACCTCGAGCACGTCGCCATGATCCACCCGCTGCAGGAACTCGCTGTAAGGCAGCTTGGTCTCAGCGGTCTGCGGCTGGTTGAAAAGATTAAACAGGGCGATCATGACCAGGGATATGGTCACCCACAAAATTAGATTCTTTGTAAAACTGTTCAACGTATTCCTCCGCGTTACCGGCCGGGCTAATCCAGCCGGGTGCGCCTATGGCGCCGGACGCTCTATACCTTCTGGTTATTGCGGGAGCCTGCTCAAAAAGCAAGCAGCTATAACTAATGCTTGGAAGGCCTGCGGGCAACATGGTCGCAATAAATACCCGCAGAAATTTAATAGCTAGCATACAGCCCCATGGCTGTCCACGCTGAGCGAAGAGTGCGAGAGACCGCCCAGACCCTCAGGCCTCTTGACAAGCGGGTCCGCATGCCCAACCTTGCCATGCATCGGTGGTTCTGATACTAGCCACTTTCTCGAAGGGAAGCATATCGTCACCGGTGTGGCGCCCGGACTTCAAATCCGGTGGACGGTCGAAAGGTCGTCGGTAGGTTCGACTCCTATATGCTTCCGCCAATATGAAAGAAATTTAATAAGCCCGCTGGGAAACCGGCGGGCTTTTTTGTCTATGGGGAGGATATGGGGGGACAGGGCTCGCTGGACAGCAGGGGCCGGATGACGGTCCAGATCCGTCCAATCTTGACTGGGCCAAGGCCCTTCCATCGAAAACCATAAAAACCGCTTCTAGAGCAGATTGCTTTTAAGACGCCCGCTCCGGCGTTGACGGCGCAAGTGAATTGCGCCTACGCCGAAGCTAGCGGCAAGCCATGTCGACGCATGGCTTGCAGAGCATTTTCAAAAGCAAAATGCTCTAGTAACGCAGGGACCGGGGGCATGATGCCCCCCAGACGCCGGAGGCAAGAATTTAGCCGATTGGCAGGATGGTGCGGCCGTATTGCTCGTTCAGGACTTCGGCCATGGCGAGGTAACAGGCGGAAGCGCCGCAGACGATGCCTTCGTAGCCGGCAATGGTGCCGATGAGCACGGAGCCGGTCCAGTCGCGCACGGCGAGCAGGAAGAAGAGCAATGTGAGCGAGCCGAAGATGAAGCGCAGAGCGGCGCTGGCCTTCAGGGTGCCGAGGAACATGAAGAAGGTGAACACGCCCCAGAGGAACAGGTACCAGCCCATGAAGGCGTGCGGGGTGGGATCGGCGAGGCCGAGCTTGGGCATGACGATGAGGCCGACGAGGGTTAGCCAGAAGAGGCCGTAGGAAGTGAAGGCGGTGAGGCCGAAGGTATTGCCCTTCTTGAATTCCATGATGCCGACGACGACCTGCCCGATGCCGCCGTAGAATAAGCCCATGGCCAGGATCATGGCGCTGATCGGGAAGAACCCGGCGTTGTGGATGTTCAGCAGTATGGTGGTCATGCCGAAGCCCATAAGCCCCAGCGGGGCGGGGTTCGCAAGCTTTTCGCTTATCTTTTCGCTCATCTGGGACATTCCTTGTACGTGATTGGCCGCGGAAGCGGGAAATAGGGAAATTTCCGGCCATGCACGAAGCGGGCCGCCGCATACGGCACGCTTGCGACATGACCGGCTGTCAACCGCGCCGGGCCGAATGGCCCGTCTTCATGCCTGCTCCACCATGCCATGGGCGCATTTCAAGGATTTAGAGCAGATTGCTTTTAAGACGCCCGCTCCGGCGTTGACGGCGCAAGTGAATTGCGCCTGCGCCTGCGCGCGGCGGCAAGCCATGCCGACGCATGGTTTGCAGAGCATTTTCAAAGTAAAATGCTCTAGGCTCTGCTTCCTGCTTTATGGATACCTTGGCGAGCAAGGAAGCGCACCTGCGGCACAAGAGAAAGCCGAGTTTTTCCCTTCGTGGCGTTTAACCTGGGAAGGCAGTCGCCTGGGGCATATCCACGCACGTGGACACGCGCCGGATTTCCGGAATGCAAAACCTCTCTGCTCCGAAAAACAGGAAAGCGTCCTTGTGAGTTAATCAGCTGGATAAGTTTGATAATCTTATAGTTCTTGGCGGAAAATAATCTTGGGATGGGTCTGGTATTCCGGACTCACGTTTCAAACATTGCTCACTGGATAGGAAAACGCCTGTCCTCGCCCTCCTCCAACAACACGTCATTGTGAATTATTTCTCTCGCTATTCCTGGCTCTAGCCAGTCCTTCCGTACTCTTCGGGTCCATTCGAGACCACACCTTCTTTCATGGCATGCTATCTGCTTTGTTTGGCCAACCAACCAATTTATGTATGCAACCAATCTGACCAGAAGTCTCCCCTTGCGCGATACTGCCCGTTTTTTACCAATTATTACGCTGAATTAAACGCGCATTCAGGTGGAGCGGTCCATGCAATAGCACTTTGTGCATGCCTGCCGCGCATGCTCTGCAGCACGTCTGCGGCTTGGATGATGGCTCCACCGGGCGCATGCCCGAAGAAATGAGCCCGACGGTCAGAACGAAAGACGTATCTCGCAATGGTGCGGGATCGTGCCCAAGGCTCATGAATAATGCACTTCAAGAGAGGAATGATCCATTGAAGAAGAGATACTTCTCAATCACCGCGATTGTCGCCGTCATGTTTCTGGTGGCCTTGAGCGGTTACCTCAGGCTTCAGGCAAAGCATGACGTTCCGGCCCGCGTCATCATGGACAACAACGGCGGCAGGGTCATCTTCACTCACCAGGCTCATGCCCAGGACTATGGATTCGAGTGCGCCGATTGTCACCACGACAATATCGGCCAGGACCAGCCGCTGGCATGCGGATCCTGTCATCCCTCGGCGTTCGATGAAAAGTTCAGGATCGAGCATCAGAAGACCTTCCCTAACGACGAGGCTTGCATGCGCTGCCATAGCGAGCCCCCAACGGGGCCGCTCGCCGAGGAGGACAAGCCCGACACCGAGATCATTCCCACCAGGGCCGATGCCTTTCATAACCAGTGCATGAGCTGTCACGAAGAGAGCGGCGGCCCCTACGGCAAAGACTCCTGTTACGACTGCCATGCGAGGTAGGGTTGATGCATAAAACTCAATATTCTCTCAGAACCGACTTGAACAACGGGATCATCGACATCCCCGCTCCTGCGGAACTGAACGTTCAGGTGCGCAACCTTGTCATGAAGACCAGCAAGGGAAAAACGCTCGCCGCCGGAGAGATGATCGCCGAACATCCATCCAAGCTCGGCGGGGCGTATCATACTCCGCTCTCGGGCAAGGTTGTGAAGGTCAACTATCATAACCTGACTATCAAGTGTGATGGCGGTGAAGAGGCTGTCGCACCCGTCGACATCGCCTCCATGGGTCCCGGCAAGGAACTGCTCCGCAGCCTGCAGGACCTTGGCATCGGTGTCGCTCCCCTGTCCGGTGCCGAGATCCTTGTCATCAACGGTCTCAATCCCGAACCAGGCGTTTCCGTAGCCGAACAGCTCCTGAAGGGGGAGCGTGAGCTCCTGGAAGACGGTCTGAAGCTGGTCAAGAAGTTCATCGTCCCGGTCAGGACCGTGCTGGCCCTGGCCGAGGGTGCGCCCTATAAGCTGGCCGGAAGCGAAACCAAAACCGTCAAGCCCAAGTACCCCAACTCCCTAGACGCACTGGTGGTCAAGGCCGTGACCGGTAAGGAGTTTCCCTCCAATACCAAGGTCATTAGCGTCATGGACCTGTACAACATCGGCCGCATCGCCAGGACCGGCCTGCCCATGACTCACACGGTCATGACCATCAACGGCAATAACTATCGCGTGCCGCTGGGAACGCCCATTCGCCACATCATTGACCACCTTGGGATGTCTGTCGAGCCTCATGACAAGGTCGTTCTCGGTGGCCCCTTCCGTGGCGAGGCAGTCTACAGCCTGGATGAAGGCGTGAAGAAGGGCGACTACGGTTTGTTCGTGGTTCCTGCCGGAAGCTTCCCTCCGGTCGAAGATGCGGCCTGCATCAACTGTGGAGAGTGCGTGCTGTTCTGTCCCGGTCGCATCCAGGCCAATCTGATAGCCCGCTACGCCGAATTCGAAAGGTTCGAGATGGCCGAAAAGCACGGCCTGAACAGCTGCTTCGAGTGCGGCCTGTGCGCATTCAACTGTGTCGCACGTAAGCCGCTCCTGCAGTACATCCGCTTCGCCAAGGCCCAGCTCAAGGCCAGGGGCGAAAAAGCATAGGACTCAGGCCCAAAACGACTGGAATCCCGAGAATCAAAGGGGATAGCAACGATATGACCACTTCTTCTCCCGTCATCATAAAGGCGATGTCCGACATCGCCACCAGACTCACGGTTTCGCCTCCGCCGCACTGGCGCAGCGGTCGTACCGTGCAGCGCATGATGGTGCATCATCTGCTCGCGCTCCTGCCCGCTGCAATCATGGGCGTCCTGTACTTCGGATTCGATGCGGCGCGAGTCATGACACTTGCCGGCATGGTTGCGGTCCTGACAGAGGTCGCCTGCCAGAAACTCATGGGCAGGGACATCGACGTCGACAACTTCAACGCCCTGTACGCCGGCGTGCTCTTCGCCTTCCTGCTGCCAGCCACCGCTTCCTGGTGGTTCGTGACCATGGGCGCAGGGATCACCATCGTACTCGGCCGCACCGTGTTCGGCGGCTTCGGCTCCAACCCGGTCTGCGCCCCGCTGGTCGCCTGGGCCGTGTGTAGGCTGTCCTGGCCCTCGGCCGTGGATATCGACCTGAATATGGCCCACTCGCTGATGAATTATCCGCCGGACCAATTAAAGCACTTTGGTCTGCAGGCGCTTTACCAGTTCAACTACACCGACCTGCTTCTGGGCAAACAGCTAGGCGGTCTCGGTGCATCACAAGTGCTCGCACTCCTCGCGGGCGGCATCTACCTACTCGCCACCGGCTGGATACGCGCATACATCCCAGCCGCGTTCCTCGCCGGCGTCGTGGGTCTGTCCGGCATCTTCTGGATGATCGATCCCGGCGCATACGCCGACCCGGCCTTTCATCTGCTGACCGGCAGCACTATCTTCGGCGCGTTTTTCCTGGCTACCGATGCTGCATCCTCCCCTGTGGGCAGGCTGCCTCAGGTCCTCTTCGGCCTGATCGCGGGCATGATGGTCATCACCATCCGCGTCTACGGAGTGTACCCCGACGGAGTGCCCTTCGCCATCATGGTGGCGAACCTGCTCACCCCGCTCCTTGACCGGATTCGCCCCAAACCTTTCGGAGGCAGGTAAGCCATGCGCGAAATATTTTATATGCTCGCCGTCCTGTCCATGATCTGCGCCACCTCCGGCGCGGTTCTGGTGAATCTCAAGCAGGCGACCAAGGACCGGATCGAACAGCAGGTGCTGACCTACGTGCAGGGTCCCGCCCTCCTCACCGTCCTGAAGTTCCGTGACAACGACCCCATCGCCGAACGTGTGAAGATCGGCGATGTGAACGTCTTCCCGGCCATGAAGGACGGCAAACTCGCCGGCGTGGCGTTTGAAACCTTCGCTCCAGGCTACTCCGGCGACATCGGCGTCATGGTCGGCATCGACGTGGAAAAGGACGAGCTTCTCGGTATCGGCATCACAACTCAGACCGAAACTCCCGGCCTCGGCACCCGCATCTTGGAGCCAGCCTTCACCACGCAGTTCACGGCTCACGGTCTCGAAAGCATGAACTTGAAGTCCAAGGGCGGTGACATCGACGCCGTTTCCGGCGCGACCTTCTCGTCCGTAGGTACCGTGGATGCAGTGCGCAAGGCCATCGAGATCTACCAGGGCATCAAGCCAGAAATCATAAAGACCTGGAAGAACTCATAGGAGACCGACATGAACCGTATTGGTAAAGAATTCATCAAGGGTTTGTGGGCCGAGCTCCCTCCGTTCAGGGTGCTTCTCGGTCTGTGCCCTACCCTGGCCGTCACCTCCACCGCGGAGAACGGCCTCGGCATGGGCATGGCGGTCCTCTTCGTTCTGACCATGTCCAACCTGATCATTTCCTCGCTCAGAAAGATCATCCCGGCCAAGGTCCGTATCGCCTGTTTCATCGTCATCGCTGCCTCGCTGGTCGTTGCCGTCGAGCTGCTCATGCAGGCTTACACCTACCCGCTCTATCAACAGCTCGGCATCTTCGTCCCGCTGATCGTCGTCAACTGTCTGATTCTGGGCCGCGCGGAGGCGTTCGCCTCCAAGAACGACGTGCTTCCGTCAATCGCCGACGCCCTCGGCATGGGCTTGGGCTTCATGCTCTCGCTGACCTTCCTTGGCGCCGTGCGCGAGATCCTCGGCTCAGGCACTGTCTTCGGACATGCCGTGATGTGGGATTCGTTCGAGCCCATGGCCTTCATGGTCAAGGCTCCGGGCGCGTTCGTCGGTCTGGGCATGATCCTGGCCGGCATGAACGCCTTCAACCGCTACAGGAGCCGCAAGAAGGGCGAAACAAAGCCCGTGGTTCAAAACTCCACCTGCGCCTCCTGCGGGGCGTGCAACTCCTGCGGCGGCAAGTAAGGAGGCTAGATACCTATGGATTTCTTCCTGCTGTTCATCTCCGCTATCTTCATCAACAATATCGTCCTGGTGCAGTACCTTGGCACGTGTCCCTTCATGGGCACCTCCAAGTCCACCGATCTCGCGCTCGGCATGGGCGGCGCGGTCATCTTCGTCATCGTCATGGCCACGGCCTTCACCTGGCCCCTGCAGCAGTACGTGCTCATTCCCTACGGGATCGAGTACCTGCAGACCATTGTCTTCATTCTGGTCATCGCCTCCCTGGTGCAGTTCGTCGAAATGTTCCTGAAGAAGGTACTTCCGCCGCTGTACAAGTCGCTCGGCCTGTTCCTGCCGCTCATCACAACCAACTGCGCGGTGCTGGGCGTGGCGATCATGGTGCAGCGCAACGGCTATTCCTTCTTGAAGTCCATCATGTTCGCGCTGGCCTCAGGCATCGGCTTCCTGGTCGCCCTGGTCATCATTTCCTCCATCCGCGAACGGCTGGATATCGCTCCGATCCCGGCGGTGTTCAGGGGCGTGCCCATCGCCCTGATCATGGCCGGCATCATGTCCCTGGCGTTCTTCGCCTTCCAGGGCATGGCCGCCTAACCAGCAAGCTAGGGAGACTTAGGTATGGCAACTTCGATTCTGATTCTGTTCCTGCTGGGCCTGACCGCCGCGGCCGTCCTGGCCGCCGCCTCCAAGGTCCTGCATGTCAAGGAAGACCCGCGCATCGCGGCCGTCGAAGCCTGCTTCCCAGGCGCGAACTGCGGCGGCTGCGGCTATCCGGGCTGCTCGGCGGCTGCGGGGGCCATCGTCAAGGGCGAGGCTGCCCCGGAAATCTGCGTCGCCGGTGGCTCCGACATCGCCAAGAATGTCGCGGCCGTGATGGGCCTGGAGGCTTCCTTCAAGGAGCCCAAAGTCGCCCACAATATCTGCACTGGCGGTTCCCGCGCCAACCTGCTCTTCGACTACGAGGGCATTCATGACTGCCGCGCCGAGGCCCTGCTCTACGGCGGCGAGAAGTCCTGCGGCCTCGGCTGCATCGGCATGGGCTCCTGCGTGAAGGTCTGCGGCTTCGACGCCATCCGCCTGAACGACGACAACCTGCCGATTGTCGATATGAACGCCTGCCGCTCATGCGGCAAGTGCGTCGAGGTCTGCCCCACGGGAGCCATCCGAGTCTCCGGCCTGACCATGGACCTCCTGCATCTGAACAAGACCGACGACTGCCTGGCGCCCTGCATGCAGAAATGCCCGGCCCAGATAGACGTGCGCACCTACATCCAGCAGATGAAGCAGGGTGACATGCGCGGCGCCCTGCTGACCATGAAGGAGCGCAATCCGCTGCCGCTGGCCGTCGGCCGCCTGTGCCCGGCCCCCTGCGAAACAATCTGCCGCCGCAACATCGCGGATGAGGGCGTGGCCATCCACACCCTGCACCGCTTCGTCGCCGACTGGGAAATGAACTCCGGCACGCGCGTCAAGCTGGACTGCAATCCCCGCTCCGGCCACCGCGTGGCCATCATCGGCGGCGGTCCCGCCGGCCTGTCCTGCGCCTACTTCCTGCGCCGCATCGGCCACGAGCCTGTCATCTTCGAGAAGCGTGAAAAGGTCGGCGGCATGCTCACGGGTGTTATCCCCGAGTACCGCCTGCCCGACAAGGTCGTGAACTGGGAAATCCAGTCCATCCTCGAGCTCGGCGTCGAGGTCCGCAGCGGTGTTGAATTCGGCAAGGACATCACCATTAAGGATCTGGAAGAACAGGGCTTTGAAGCCGTGTTCATCGCCACCGGCGCATGGAAGGTTCCCGGTCTCCAGGCCGAGAACGCCGATGCCGAGGGAGTGGTCGACTCGATCAGCTTCCTGTCCGCCATCAACAAGTCCATCACCAATCTCAAGGGCAAGAAGGTTGTCGTCGTCGGCGACACCAATACAGCCATGGACATCATCCGCAGCGCTGCCCGCCTGGGCGCCCAAACCACGGCGCTCATCCCCTGCATCCAGCGCAAAATGTCCGCGAACAAGAACGAAGTCACGCGCGCGGCGGAACTGGGCGGCAAGCTCATGTTCCTGACTGAGCCTGTGAAGGTTCTGACTGAAAGCGGCAAGGTCTCCGGCATCGAGTACCGCGAGCTGCAATACGATGACCCCGAGAAGGCAACGGGCACGCCCAAGCCAGTCGCGGGAAGCGAGGCGAGCATGGAAGCCGACCTTGTCGTCGTGGCCACCGATCGCCTCGTGGACACCACTCCCTTCACCGACGAAAGCGGCAAGCTTCTTCTTGATCTGGATAAGAAGACTGGCGGCATCAAGGCCGACACAACCACCTTGCGGACCAGCCTCGCGAACGTCTTCGTCGGCGGCGAAGCGCGCACCGGCCGTAACATCCTTATTCAGGCCGTCGCCGACGGCCGCCGCGCGGCACGCTCGATCCATTACCTCGTTACCCAGAATGACATCCCCGAGCCGGTCAACCCGCAAACTGGCGTCATTCCCGAGTCCATCCTCAAGCACATGGAGGTCGTCTACACCATCCCGCGCATCAAGGTCCCTGAGATCAGCGTCGAGGACCGCAGGTGCACCTTCAAGGAAGAGGTCAAGGGCTCCGTGACGTTCGAGGCCGCCCGCAAGGAAGGCAGCCGTTGCCTGCGCTGCGGCCTGACCTGCTACGACTCCTATGCCGGCTCCGAATACGCAGCCGACGCGGACGTCAGGGAATACAGCAAGCCCGCAAAGGAGCAGAGGGCATGAACAGCAAGCTGTTTACCAGAAGGGCTTTCATCCGCGCCCTGGGCATCGTGGGCCTGGGCGCGGCCGTAACACCCGCGCCAGTCATGGCCGCGATCCGCATGACCGAAACCCGGAAGATCGGAAACGCATACAAGGTCAGTGAGAACCGCTTCCTGCTGGGCACCTTCGTGGCCATTACCGCAGTGCACGAGTCCAGGCAGGCAGCCGAGAATGCCATCGGTCTCGCCTTCGCGGAGATCGAGCGCCTTTCAGCCATCTTCGACCGTCACAACGCGAGCACCCCGCTGGCGCATCTGAACGCCACCGGCCGTCTGTCCGACGTCGAGCCCGAGTTCTTCGCGGTCATGCGCGAGGCCATCGGTTTCAACAGGCTCAGCAGCGGCGCCTTCGACGCAACCGTTCTGCCCGTGGTCCAAACTTTGAAGTCCAGCGGCGGCATGCATATCTCCGAGAAGGAGTTGCGCGAGGCTCTCGAACTGGTCGATTCCAGCGCCATCCGCCTCTCCCGCTCCGAAGTCCACTTCGGCAAACAGGGCATGGGCGTGACCCTCGACGGCATCGCCAAGGGCTTCATCGTCGACCGTGCGTCCGACGTACTGGCCGCGAACGGCGTCGCCAACCACCTGATCAACGCAGGCGGCGACATCCGCGCCCGGGGTGCGCGCTCCGTCGGGCAGCCCTGGACCGTGGCCATCGAGGACCCGGCCAAGAAAGGCGACTACCCGGCGATCCTGGAGCTCAAGGACGCAGCCGTAGCTACTTCCGGCGGCTATGAGGTTTTCTACGACGCGGAGCGCAAGCACCACCACGTCGTCGACCCGAAAACCGCCCATTCGCCGACCAAGAGCGTCAGCGTCTCCGTGACCGCTCAGACCGTCATGGCAGCCGACGCCCTGTCCACTTCCGTGTTCGTCATGGCACCCAAGGCAGGCCTCAACTTCATCGACACTCTGTCCGCAAGCGAATGCTTGATCGTGGGCGACACCGGAGGCAAGCTCGCTTCAAGACATTGGAATAGATTGGTCCAGGCTTGACCAATCATTCCATCCGCACGCCCGAGGAATAGTATCGCCCCACTGCCCTCGGGAATGCTCATTCCCCTCGGAAACAGCCTCCGGATTCTCCGGGGGCTGTTTCATTTCAGGGGAAACCTGTATTCAGCCCGGACTTCAAATCCGGTGGACGGTCGAAAGGTCGTCGGTAGGTTCGACTCCTATATGCTTCCGCCATTATTGGACATTTTCAAGTCAGCCCGGCGATCAGGCGGGCTTTGTTTTTCTAGCCTGACGCATTCTATCCCCACTCTGTCCCCACTTTTTCAGACCCAAGGCCCGATACAGACGTCAATTCCCCACCCTTTTTGTAGAGAAGTTGGTTGCACAAATCGCCTACTCACCCCCTCATCATTCCAGCTCCAGTCCTGATATACTCAATGCGCCATATGCGAATTTAAACGTACCAACTCACAAGAATCCTGACGCAATCCGTCCCAAGAGGAAAGACCAATACTTGGCCCAGAAAAGCCCCCGCGCGATGACAGGCCGTCTTGTGCGGTTTTTTTGTTGCGCCTATCGCTGTCTGGCACCTTTGGAGAGCTGGGCTGATTCCAAACCCTGATCCACTCCCCCGTCAGGTATCCCAGTGTAAAGGTTGTGGCGTTGGCCAGGAGGTCGTCGTCATGCGCAAGAGCCGCTTCATCGAGGAACAGATCATCCAGATTCTCACGCGAGCCGAGGCCGGGATGTCGGTTGCCGACATCTGCCGGCAGTACTTAGGTTTCCGACACGACATTCTACAAGTGGAAGAGCAAGTATGGCGGCCTTGAGATATCCGAGGCAAGACGCCTGAGGCTTCTTGAGCAGGAGAACGCCCGTCTCAAGCGCCTAGTGGCCGAGCAGGCCTTGAACATCGGGGTGCTGCGCGAGGCGCTCCAAAAAAACTCGTAGAGCCTGCCGCACGCAAGGAGGCCGTGGTCCATGCAATCTCACAGCACGGCTACTCCGAGCGGCGGGCATGTCGACTTATGCTGCTTAATCGGCGCACGTTCAGGCGGCCTGCCGGGCCTGACAGGGATGAGGACCTGCGCAAGCGCCTGCGTGAGCTGTCCGAGGAGCGCAGGAGCTTTGGCAGTCCCCGACTGTGCATTCTGCTGCGCCGGGAGGGACTCCTTGTGAACCACAAACAAGTTGAGCGCGTCTACCGCGAGGAGGGACTCTCGCTTCGGCTGAAGCGCCGCAGAAAGCGTCCAAGCCACTTGCGAGTCGTTCAGCCTGGACCAAGTGGACCGGATGAGCAGTGGCCGCTTGATTTCGTGAGCGACTCCCTGATAAGCGGGCGCAGGCTTCGGCTTCTGACCATCGTGGAACTGTGGGATCGCAGCTGCTCGCGAATCGAGCTGGACCACTCCCTGCCGGGAGAGCGCGTGGTCCGTGTGCTTGATGCGCTACGCCTTGGAGGCCGAAAGCCGTCCGTGCTGAGGATGGACAAGGGGCCGAAGCTGACGGGCAAGGCGCTTGACCGCTGGGCGCATGAGCATGGCGTCCTGTTGGACTTCATTCGGCCTGGTCGGCCCATGGACAACGGGCACATCGAAAGCTTCAATGGCCGCTTGCGAGAGGAATGCCTGAACCTGAACGTTTTCGTTTCACTGGCGGATGCCCGGCGAATGGTCGAAGCCTGGCGTCAGGACTACAATCGCGAGCGTCCGCATAGTGCGCTTGCAGGACTCTCGCCCGAGCAGTTTCGGGCGAGCTACTACGGAAACATCAAAGACCAGGCAGTCACCAACTTATCCGTGGGGTACCAAGCGGGGGTAAGGTCAGATGAAGAGGCGAATGATGACACGCCTCCTGTAGCTTAGCGCTATTGCCGGCTGGGACCGCCCTCGGTTGGACGCGTCAGTCTTTCTCCGGCCAAGGCGTGGACTAGCTACCCATGCCGAAAAGGCGGTACTCTCGCAGCTCTGGCCGGGACATTCGGGAGAAAAGCCTGGGAGAATATATGTTTAAAATGACTGAAGAGGAATTACGGACTTTTCTTACGGTTCAGGAGGTTGAATACTTCAATAACGGCAATCCTTTCCGAGCTTGGGCCGCGCTTGAGGTTTGCCTTTATCATGGTCATCCAATTCCCTCATGGGTCGGCGAGTATCTGTTGGTTGTTTCAAATGCCCTAATTCGAGGTGGGCAGGTGGAGTATTCTAAACTTAGAGATGGATTGGGTGTCGACGCAAACGGTGTAGATAGTCCGGCATACCTAAAGAGAGCTCTTGGCATATCAGATATGAGACAAAGAAGTGAGCTTTTGATGGATATGAAAGTGACTTGTGCTGTGTTGATGGTAAAGATTGCCATGAAGACAAAATGTATAACTAGAGAAAATGCAGCAGAGGAAGTGGCGTCTGTTTTTGCTATATCAAAATCTAAGTTAGATAAGGCATATTATCGAAATGAGAGGAGTTGTTATCAACTTGATGCCGAAGTGCTGATAAGAGACATTGGTAGGTCTGTGTTGTGTATATACTCGCAGTTGACAACGGTAGAAGGTCGTGATGACTCTGTAGAGCTTAGGCGACTAGTCGCAAACACATTAGGCTTCTCTTTGGAAAGACTAAACTCAGTATTGGCCAGTGCGCTTGATGCCTTTGCAAAAAGGCCTAGACTTAAATGATAAGCATTTAGCTTCAGGTTGGCGCACGATTGCCCCTGTGTGAAACTTCAACACAGGAGGCGATATGCCCCAAGTAAAAACGTGCCTTGCAGACCTCGCATCCCGTTGGCCATCCCCCTACGTCGCACGCGACCGTGTAAGCGAGTTCAGCGGCGGCATCCTACATCCTCGGACTTTGGCAAATCTCGACAGCAAGGGCGAAGGTCCGAAGGGCCGCATTCGCGTCGGGAAGAAGGTGGCTTACCCTGTGGCCGAACTCACGTCCTGGCTAGAGTCTCGCGCCGTGTCTTGCGATAAGGGCGGTGCTATCGATGCAAAGTAGAACCCCGGCGGCCAGGGAAGGCTACCGGGGCGGGGCAATGATTGGCGGCACAAATTTATTACCCGATGCCGAAGCCTTGTGCAAGGCCGATAAAGCCAATACCTCTGACCCTGAACCAGCTAGGCCGCAAGCCATTGCGCCCAATCCTGACGGCATTCCCAATGAATTGCGCGAAGTGCCCCAATGGGTGTGCTGGCGCTATGAATGGCGTCAGATCAAAGGCGGGGAATGGAAGTGGGCCAAGGTTCCTGTGAATGCTCGTACTGGTGGCAACGCTTCCAGCACGGACCCCACCACATGGTCAGACTTCGACACCGCTTATCAGGCATACTCCCGCCTCGACTGTGACGGCACCGGCTTTGTTCTGAGCAAGGCCGACCACTTCGTCGGAATCGACCTGGACCACTGCCGGGATGCCTCCACAGGAGAGATCAAGCCGTGGACCATGGCCATTATTCAGGACATGGCGACTTATGCCGAAGCGAGCCCGTCCGGCACCGGCATTCGCATGTTCGTCTTTGCCAATCTCCCGCCCAATGGCAGGAAGAAAGGCCCAATCGAGATGTACGAGTCGGGCCGCTATCTGACCGTTACGGGCTGCCGGATCAAGGGCACACCGTCCAAGGTAAAAGCGCGGCAAGCAGAAGTCGAAGCCTTCCATGCGGAAACCTTTGGAACCCGCCCCGCCCAAGTGGCCGATCCGTCAACCGTCCAGGCTTCCAGGCCAGTGCCAGCCATCGAAGACCGCGCCCGTCTTGAGCGCGCCTTCGTCTCGAAGAACGGGCAGGAAATAAAGGCCCTGTTCGATGGCGTGTGGCAAGACCACTACGCTTCGCAGTCCGAGGCGGATTCGGCCCTGTGCTGTCATCTGGCCTTCTGGTTTGGCCGCGATATCATGGCCATAGACCGCGTTTTCCGTCTGTCCGGGCTCATGCGCCCGAAGTGGGATGCCCCTGCCCGAGGCGGTGAAACATACGGCGCGGGCACTGTGGCGCGGGCGATTGCCATTACCGCCGAAACATCCGGCCAAGGCAATTTGTTGTCGGGCACGTCGGGCACGTCGGGCGGGGTTTGCTCCCCCAACGATTGCGGGATGCCCGAAGCAGACGGCGGGCATTCGGGCACGTCGGGCGGGCCTGTCAGGCAGGACGCGCCCAAGGGCTTTGTGAACGACAACACCGGGCTTTACCGCCTGGAGGAAGACCAGGAAGGCGCGGTGCAGGAAGTGTGGCTTGGCCCACGCCTGGACGTGCTGGGCATGACCCGCGACACCTCAAGCGGGGCTTGGGGGCTTTACATCGAATGGCGTGACCCTGACGGCCAGCTGCACCGCTGGGCTATGCCCCTGTCCATGCTCTCGCGTGATGATTCGACGTGGCATTCCACGCTTGCTGACGGCGGATGGATCGGAGCACCGGGCAGGAAAAACCGCCAAAGCATTGCGACCTATCTCGCCACGTCCAGGCCTAAGGCCCGCGTGCGCTGCGTGGAACGGACCGGCTGGCATGGCCCGGTGTACGTCTTCCCCGATGAGGTTGTCGGCAGTACGGGCGAAATGGTCGTACTTCAGCACGAAGTGGCAGAAAGCGTTTACCGCCGGGGCGGCACGCTTGAGGGCTGGCAAGAATGCCTCGCCACACTGGCACAGGGCAATTCCCGCCTTGTGCTGGCAATAAGTGCGGCGTTTGCGGCGGCCCTGCTTGAAGTCGCGGGCAAGGAAAGCGGCGGGTTAAACTTCGTGGGCGGAAGCTCCACCGGCAAATCGACTGCGCTTCATGCTGCGGGGTCCGTCTGCGGAGGCGGGGGCATAAGCGGCTTTGTCCGCAACTGGCGGGCCACGTCCAATGGCCTGGAGGGCTTGGCCGCCATGCACTGTGACAGCCTCTTGGCCCTCGATGAGCTAGGCCAAGCTGATGCCCGCGCCGTGAGCGAAGCCGTCTACATGCTCGCCAACGGGTCCGGCAAATCCAGGGCAACCCGTGACGGCACGCACAGGACGCCCGCCACATGGAGAACGCTTGTCCTCTCAAGCGGCGAGATTGGGCTTGCCTTGAAGATTCAGGAAGAAATGGGGCGCACGGTCAAAGCTGGCCAAGAAGTTCGACTTGTGGACATTCCCGCCGATGCTGGCAAGGGCCTGGGCCTATTCGAGAACCTGCACGGCCATGCTTCGCCTACAGTGTTTGCCGACAGCATCAAGCGAGCCGCCGCGACTCACTACGGGCACGCCTTCCGGGCCTTCACTGCTCGCATGGTGGCCGACATGGACAACGCCCGCACCGAAGTCCTGAAGGCCATTCCCGCCTTCGTGGCTCGGGCTTGCCCTGCCGAGGCTGATGGGCAGGTCCGCCGTGTGGCCGCTCGCTTCGCCCTGTGCGCCGTGGCCGGTGAAATGGCAACCGAATGGGGCATTCTGCCTTGGCGGGCGGGCGAAGCCATCGAAGCTGCCATGCGGTGCCTTGGCGAGTGGATAGCCGCACGCGGCGGGGCCGGGGCCTCCGAGGATCGGGCCATTCTGTCAGCCGTCCGCCTGTTTATTGAGCAGCATGGAGCAGCCCGCTTCCAAGACCTTGACGCGGATGGCAACGCCAATGCCGACAGGTGCATCAATCGGGCTGGATTCAGGCGCAAGGCGCAAGCCGGGCATGAGTTTATCTTCCTGCCGAGCGTATTTAGCGCCGAAGTCCTGCGCGGCCATGACGCGAGCCGTGCGACCAAGGTGTTGAAGCAGGCCGGATGGCTGCGGACGAATGAGAAGGGCCTACAGGTCAAGGTTGCCTTGCCCGGCCTTGGGCGGCCTCGATGCTATGTTGTGGCCCTACCTGACGAGCAGGAGGGCTAGCCACATGGGATGGATTGACCTGTTCATGCCCGAGCCCGAGCCCGAGCCCGACCTGCCCGAAATGTCCGATTCCCTGTCGGGCACCTCGGAAATGGCGCAGGACATGGGCTTGCCCGACCTGCCCGACCTGCCCGAAGCGTTTTCGGCAAACACGAAAACGCGGGCGGACCAGGCCGAAGCCTTCGAGCGTCTTCTATGGTGCCTGGACGCCTACCGTGTCGAGGGCCTGCACCTGCACTTCTACGCCGTGAACCCCAAGCCCGAGTTCGCCATGGTCTATCCCGAGGCGTTCACACCATCCGAGCGGATCATGGTGCAAGACTGCTTCCTTGGGGCCGTGGACCTCATAGCCGCGCACGCCCGCGAATTGGCGAATGGATCATATAACCCGATGAAACTGGCCGCATAACGCCCGGCAGGACGCCAGGCTAAACGCACTAGGATGGTGCAGAAATGAATTTGTTCAAGATCACGGCCTATCGACAGGACTATTCCGAATCCCAGTGCCAGGGTGATTACAAGCTGTCCGAGTACGTCTATTACGCCATTGCTCGCAACGGGGGCGATGTTGCGGAGTATGAACAGCCTTTCAACCATATCAAGAGCGTCGAGCTTGTAGCGTCTGACGGCAGCGAGAACGCGCCCAACCTGATTGACACGCGGCCAGAAGCCGTGGAGCAGCACCGCGCAGAGATGAAGGCGCGCATTGCCAGGGCCGGGGGCACGCCATGCGAGTGCTAATCGACACCCGCGAGCAAGCGCCCTTCACCTTCGACAAGTACGAGTGCGAGCAGGTCCGGGGCACCCTTCCCACTGGCGACTATTCCCTTGCTGGGCTTGAGGACCGCGTGGCCGTCGAGCGCAAAAGCCTTGATGACCTTGTGGGCTGTTTGACCACAGGCCGTGAGCGATTCGAGCGCGAGCTTGCGTGGGCCGCTGCCCTGGACCGCTTCGCCGTGGTCGTGGAGGCGGGGCTACAGGACATGGCCCAAGGCCGCTACCGCTCGAAGATGCAGCCCCATGCAGCCCTGCAAAGCGTTCTGGCCTTCCAGGCGCGACACGGTACCGCCTTCCTGTGGGCGGGCAACCGGCAAGGCGCGGAGTATGTGACCTTCCATTTCCTACGTCACTACCTGCGAGAAGCGCGGGAGAGGTTGAATGCGATAACTAGAGCAGTTCTCTATTGAGCTGGCAGATACCCGCAGGCCCTGAACCATCCCAATGCATCTTCAGGGGTGACGCTATCCAGGGCCTGTGCCAGCCCTTTGTACAAGGCCTCTTCCGTGCGAGCCTTGAGCCCTCGCAGGAGGGCTTTCACCTTGCTCCACATCTGTTCAATCGGATTTAGGTCTGGAGAGTAGGCTGGCAGAGACCAGTTCGTGGCTCCGGATTGTTTTATCAATGCCCTTGCTTGCGCATCTTTGTGCGCCGAGAGATTGTCCGCGACGACAATATCGCCAGGCTTAAGCGTTCTGACCAGAACTTCACGGACATACTCACGAAATACAACTCCAATCCCGACCAAAACCATCTTCCTTGCTCCCGTGTGCATCTCGTGCATGGGATGCAGGATTTTAATGGGTTACACAGGGGTGAGCTGGGTAAGGGAACACATGGGGAACACAGCACAACACTACAATCGTCAGCGATTCTACTCATGGGGAGCTCTCAGGGAACGTGATCTGTGCCGAAAACGCTGGCCGTGAAATCCGACGACTGCGGCGCACAAGGGCATCCGCATCACCCCGCCAAGGTCTTGTGGGCGTCATCCAGGAGCAGCATATAGGTCAGCGGACGGAGGGGGAAAGCTGGAAACCCGCGCGCGCATAGAAGCGGGCGGCCTTCTCGTTCAGGGTGTAGGCTAAAAGCGCCCGCATGCCGGCGATGTCCGCGGCCTGGAGCGTCCTCAGCACGGCGTCCCGCAGCAGGTCCAAGCCAAGCCCCCTGCCTTGACAAGACTGGTCCACGGACAGACAACCGGGACCACCTCTGGCTTCTGTTCGTCAACTCTGATCGCACAAACGCCCACACCACTTCAAATGAGGGTAAGGCACTCCACAAATCCTCCGGCTGCACGGTTTTGATCGAATATATGCATAGCTAAATCAGCCTTGGACATCCAGACCCGTCCCATCTCAATGGCCACCGCGACCGGGACCGCTGGAAAGATGTGAAGTGTCGCGGCCTCGCCGTGCTCCATCTTGATGCGATCCAGAAGATACCGGAAGAACTGCCGAAACATGGAGAGTTGCTGGCGGCTTTTTAAAAAATCGTTACCCGGCTCGGATACGTGGACAGTCCAGATGGAGACGTCTTCACCGAGGACTTGATGGATTCGTGCGTTATCGATGTGGGCGCTCAGCGACAAATTGATAGCTACGTTCTGTTTCCGGTCGGCTGGCTCATCAAGATGGTAGGTAAAATCAGTAGGATGCTCTTGCCACCGCCAGTCGGGCGGCTCCCGGTGCAACTGATACACCTCGGCGGTGGAAATATCGGAGAGAAGACGCCCAAGCTCCATGAGGAGCGGCTGCGGAGCGATGCCAAAAATCGACAGATGCTGAACGGAGCCATGGGCGAGACGCTGTTTGACCACTAGGGCGAACTGGCGCCGCAAGTTCTCCTGCTCAATGACCCAGTACCTCTCTTCATGGTCCTGAAAGGAGCTATTCCGGAAGCTTAGTTCAAGGGCTGGCCTCTCTAGCGGATACCAGGTAGGCGTCATGGCCCGCGCAGCCTTTTCCCAGCTTAGGAGTGCCGTGTTCTGCCCGATATTTGCCCCATAAAGCAGAACGTGGCTCCTTTTCTCTTCGGTGATCGAAGAAAGAAGCTCTATTCGTTCCTCATGCACGCGCTTCATCTCGCGGAGCCTCTCAGGTGGGTGTCCGGGAACATCCTCGCGGTCTATGAGCCTATGGTGCTCATCGCACAGAAGCATAAGATTTGAGAGATCAGCGCAGAGCTTTTCAGAGAGGTCTTTATCTCCACGAGGTCCGGGGGTTTATCGGCAATAATATGTGCGGCGTAGGCGATGTTGAATTCAACCTTGGTAAGGGAATCGAGCCACAGTGGTTTGTTACATCCCGCATACTGGCATCTACCAGCAGCCTTTCCCCAGAGTCGTAGTTGCAGTTTGTGCGGAACATTCGTCATCGACATCCTTTTCCTCGCTCGTATTTGGGGTTTGAAGCAGAAGAAGCTGCATTTACTATCGTGGCAATCGCCCATTATTCAATGCTGTGCTATCGTCTGAATTTCTTATCTAGAGGTTATCCATTAGAAGTGGGATTAGAAGTGGGATGCTCTCCGCCTCCCTTCCATTCGTCAGATAGGAGCCACTCCTCGAAGTAAAAAAGCCACAGCAATGACCAAGGCACAATTGTTTCCGCTAGAAACATATGCTCGGCCCACTGGCCCTTGCCAGGGCGGTACAGACACAGCTTTGTGGGGCTTTGAGCGTAAACGTGTGGGATGGTGCGCCCTTCGGCGAGTGTGGGTAGATCAGGATCAGTTACCCAAACCTCGGGCGAGCCCCCTTGGCGAAATACCAATTTAAGCTTGTAGCGACGCCCAAGGAGAGTTGGCTGGTCTTCGTACTCCCAGACGATTTGCCCTCTGCGCAGAGTCCCTTGCCCGATCCCGCCATAGCGCTGTTTCAGGACTAAGAACTGGATAGCTGGTGTAAGCGGTTTTTTCCTAGAAGAGGGGCGCTTCATTATCTGCCAAAGAAGGTGTTGGGCCTGACACCAATACCGCGACCAGCGCCGACTGCAAGCCCACTCGCCGGAAGTATGCCCAGGCTTCCTGCGGCCCTGGCACTTGATATGGACTCTGTTAGAATATTAATTGCTCGTTTCGTCTCAGGGGCTCCAAACTCATAGGAGAGATGTCGGCCGATTTTATCAAGTCCCATGAGGCCCGGCAAATCCCGAACGGCGTGGAGGGCTTTCTGCTGCCAAGTATAGAAGGCATGGGCGAGTCTCACATCGGCGTTCCACTTGTCGGCAAAATTCTCCCCATGGGTTGTCTCATTCCAAATGAAGTAGAATTGCCGCCCTCCCTGCTCGTGCACTTGGATAAAATCGGGCATAATTTCTATGACATCGGCAAGGACATCAATTTCTGAACTGTAGACGCGATTTTTCGCGCAATAGGCGTAGCTCTTCGCGGCAAGGGTCGTGATGATGACGGAGATTGGCGCTAGGTGCTTATCTTCCTCCTGGAAAGTGTAATCCCGGTGTCTTTTGCAGAGTTGGACGCACCGCCTCAAGAGGCCCTTAAACTGGGTCGGAATTGGGAGGGGCTCGATTTGAGTTCAGTTTGCTGCAAACGCATCCGCGACAACGAACCGCACAGGAATCGCTGCCAACTGCTCAAACCAGTCTTTGTACCCTTGGGGGTTCGTCTCCTTCCATTCTTTGAGTTTTTTGTCAGGGGCAAGCTCGCCTCCCCTGCGGCAGGCTGGATTAGGAATCGTCGGAGTAATATCGAGGTGAAAATCTCCGGCGTAGTTGAGTCGCCAGCACCGAGGCTTCTCTTCAAGGATGGGACGGTAGCGTTCATTTGTACGCAGGCGGTCCCCGATCAGCTTTTTGAGAGCGCTTGGTTCCATATATTGCTTGCCTCTCGGGGTATGGCATACGAGATCAATATCAAACTCATTGCGACCAAGGGGCTTTACAGTCGTTCCCAAGCTCATTGAGCCCTGGGGATAAACGGTTGCAGTTTCGATAAGAGGGCTTTCGGCCTCGGCAAGCCATCGACCGACGGCCCCGTAGCGATCTTCTGCAGTTTCAAACTGGGTTTTCGTCAGCTCCAGGGCTTGGCAGATCAACTCCAGAAGGCCAGTGAGTTGAGTTTTGCGCATAACTTCTTGCTCGGATATCACCATGAACATGCTCCTTGTAAAAGCGGTTCTGCGCGTGACGTACGTGGTGTGGAAATCCCAGCGTGGATCTTCTTGTCTTTACCGCCGAGCTTGACAATCATATCCCATGTCCGGGATGCAGATGCTCGACTCCGGTGTGGGACTAGCAGACATGCTCATCGGCCTTGAACCCGACATCCTTGGTAGAGGCAGCCAAGTAACTGTCATTATTTATCTTCAATCCTTAAAGCGTCCTGCATAGCTCTTGCTATGTCGAGTTCGACATGTTACTAATGGCGAAATAACGACTTCTGGCTAAGTCGTCAACAGGAGAATGTCGGAACCGCCATGAAAAATATGTCGTCTACTCAGAAACCTTCACCTTCAGATGTTTTCAAGGAGCGTCTGCGGGCTGCCAGGGAGATGCGTGGCCTGAGCCAGGCAGACCTTGCGACCAAAACTGGCCTGCCGCCTAGTTCCATCGCTCACTTTGAGGGAGGGAAGCGTAAGCCCTCTTTCGACAACTTAAGAAAACTATCCGAGGCGCTTGATGTTACCACCGACTACTTGCTTGGTCGGGCTGATGATCCCACTGCGGCAGTTACGGCTGATCCGCTGTTTCGCCATGCGGCCAAACTCACTGACAAGGACCGAGCACTTGCCGCTGAGTTCCTTGAAATGCTTGCTAAGAGAGGTGGTCGAAAGGAGGAGTAGAATTGAAAAGTCGAAGTTTCCGGCTAGAGGATGCCAAACGCCAGGGGGAGAGGCAGGCTGAAGAAGATGGGGTGACAGGATTTCCCGTCGATTTGGCCGCGATTGCTGATAAGCGAGGTATTCTCCTCGCGGCGAACGACGATGCTGAATCTGGTGTTTCAGCCATGCTCTTACGCGAGGGCAACGAATTTGGCATCTTCTACAGCACGGCCATCTCGAACAAGGGATTCCAGCGGTTCAGCATAGCTCACGAACTTGGGCACTATTCTCTAGAAGGGTTATAAGCACAAAAAGAATGTAAACAGCCCTTTCTGCCAATAATCACAAGGACATTTCGCCCTGGCTCACAAAGATTTGTAAACAACCAGGCACCCTGGATGCTGTTTGTTTACATTTTATTGGGCCTTGTCGGTGGATGGTGACCTGCCCGGCCATGACAGCAAAGCCAAAGTCTTCGGCATGGCATAACCAAGAGCAAACAGAAGATTATGTTCTTGGATAGTGCATGCTTCGAAGATGGTGATGCCGACCTTTGAAGATCAGGCGTCGTTGACCAAGCGGTCACCGGCAGGCCAGCTGGCGTGCTAGCCACTTTTTTATCGGCCCGATTGACTATTTCACCCGCAATATGCATAAGCTGTTCGTATGTCTACGTTCACCCTTTGCCCTTTTTCAAGGAACACTAACTCTCTCCACCTAACAATGCATTCGGACAAGCGGGTTGCCTGGATGACGAGCACCTATGGCAGTCTCCTAACGGATCAGGCAGGCGCTCCTACAAAGCTCAATCCGTCTCGCGTAAAAACTCTTCCAAGCCAATCATCGTCCAAGACGGACACCTGGTGATCAGGAATTCTCGTGGCTTTTTGCAGGGCAACGCGAGCCTTGTTCACTATAATCTACCTTAGCTGAATCTTAACGAGAATCCAGTGACCAGTCTGAAGCAAAGGTTCCTCTCCGGAGTTATGTGGCAGGCAGGGGTGAAGATGCTCTCCCAAGGCTTCTCCTTCCTTGTGTCCATCATGCTCGCCAGGTTCATACTCCCGGAGGAGTACGGTCTTATCGGCATGGCCATGGTCTTCACCGGCTTCCTGAATCTCATCAACGAAATCGGCATTGGCAGCAGCATCATCCGCGAGCCCAAGGTGAGCGACAGTGCCCTCAGGAGTGCCTACGGGTTCGCCTTGGCCGTGTCAGCCGTCCTCTGCGGTCTGGCCCAAATCCTAGCGCCAGCGGTTGCAGGCTTCTTCGATTCCGAACGCGTGGAGCCGATCATCCGGGTTTTGGCAATCAGCTTTTTCTTCGGAGGCATGCGAGCCGTGCCCTGGAGCCTCCTGGCCAAGGAGATGCGCTTCAGCGTCATCTCCAAGGCAGAAGCGTTGACCGTCATTCTCGGCGGCATTACGAGCCTGGTCCTGGCCGTCATGGGATTCGGGGTCTGGGCCCTTGTCACTGGCTTCATGCTGCAGCAAGGCCTGATGGCCCTTCTCGCGAATATGCTCAGCCCAAGAAAGGTGCTGCCCTCCTGGCGTCTGGGCCAGGCCCTGGATTTGGCCAGCTTCGGGGTCAAGGTCATGCTCATAAGGGTGCTGTGGTATACCTACAGCAATGCCGATTTCTTCATCATCGGCAAGCTGCTTGGCGATAAACTGCTCGGTTTCTATTCGCTCGCATTCAAAATTGCTCTGCTGCCCACGGAGAAAATCACTGCAATCATCAATCCTGTATGTCTCCCTGCATTCTCCGAGCTTCAAAACGATACATCCTCACTGGCGAAGTACCTTTCACACCTGACGATGTACCTGAGCATAATAACCTTTCCGGTTGCATTTGGCATTTTCGCGGTCGCCGATGATTTCGTGCTGCTCTTTCTTACTGAACAATGGCTGCCAATCATCATCCCGCTGAAACTCCTCTCCATCATCGGGCTGGTCCGGTCAATAGCCATCCTCTTTCCTCCGATTCTGTTGGCCCGGAACAAAACGGCATTTCTCGTCTACTATAATATCCTGCTCACCATAGTGATGCTTGCGGCTTTCTGGATCGGAGCATCATTGCATGGCATCAACGGCGTAGCGGCAGGTTGGGCTATCGCCTACCCCGTCGTAGCCCTCACGCTCATGTACGCGACCTGCCGGGAGATCGGTCTGCCTCTCCTGCGGTACGCGGCTACGCTCCTACCGGCAACACTTGGAAGCCTGCTCATGACAGCCTTCATCATCGCTTTGCGCAGAAGTTCGGATTGCCCGCTCACATGGGGTTTCTTCCTGGTGGAGTGCAGCGCAGGCGCCCTTTGCTATGCCGGGTTCATGATCCTGTTCCAGCGCAGACGCTTCTTCGAGTTGAGGCGAGCCCTCTTCAAGAGACCCGCACAAGCTGGGGCAGCCACATGAAGCCATTGCTGATGATCGCCTACCACTTCCCGCCAGATGCCGCGGTGGGTGCGATTCGGACCCAGAAGTTCGTCAAGTACCTGCCGGGGCAAGGCTGGCGGCCGCATGTCCTGACCGTCAAGCCGGAAGCATATGATGCCATTGATCCGGGGCGGCTTGAGGATGTCGGCGAGGCGAATGTCATACGCGCGCCGCAGTGGACAACGCCGTGGGAATTGATCCTGAGGCTAAGACGAACGCAGCCGGGCGCGCATCAGGCGGAGGGAGACGACCGGACCGGTTCGAATGGCGGAGCGACATCCAGGCTGCGGCAGGTTGCCAGGGATCTCGCCTCGACCCTGAATATCCCCGACCGCATGAACGGGTGGATCATTCCGGCGGTCGCTGCCGGACTGGGCATCATGCGCCGCAACCATATCAAGCACATATACGCCACGGTGCCTCCGTTTTCCGTGGGAGCCGTCGGCTACATCCTTTCATGCATCACGGGAGCCACGCTCATTCTTGACTGTCGCGATCTGTGGACCTTTTTCTCCAGGGAAGGGGTCAAGCCTGTGCCTCCCCATATCCTGTGGCTGAATACCCGTATCGAGCGCATGATCCTCCGCCGCTCGGCAGCCATCATCTGCACCACGAAACAGGCCCGCCGGCAGTTGTGCATCGACAATCCCGATCTTGGACTTCAATCCAAGGCCCATGTCATCTTCAATGGCTATGACTCGGACGATGTTCCCACGAGGAAACGAACGGACGATCGCCTCGTCATAAGCCACATGGGCGAGTTCTACATCGGACGTGACCCGAGCCGTTTTCTTTGCGCCCTGGCGGAAGTCCTGAAGGAAAACAGTGCGTCGTCCAAAAGGATGAGAGTCGACTTCTATGGACCACACTTTGACGGGCTGGCGGAGACTGTCGAGCGGCTCAACCTGGAGGATATCGTCACCATCCATGGGATCGTTCCATACAGACAAGCGCTGCAGGCTGCTGTTGACTCGGATTTGCTGTTGCTTTTCCAGCCGCGGATAGAAATCATGATCCCATCCAAGAGCTTCGACTATCTTGCGGCCAGACAGCCCATCCTGGCGTTTACGGATGCAGGAGCGGTCCATGAGCTCATCAACGAATGCAAGGCAGGCATATGCGTAAGGCAGGATGATGTGGCGGGAATCAAGCAGGTCCTGCATTCCCTATTGCAGGGAGAACTCAAGTTAGACAAGTCCCTGGATCTGTCTCCCTACGAGCGTAAAGCAGAAACCACCAAGCTGGCCGGGATACTGGAAAACCTGACAACCGTTCGGCCCGGCAATCACACTTAACCTGATGCCGCACCGTGCCATGCGTCAACCATCGTCAGCCACTGTCAGCCACTGTCCATTGGCCGGACCGTCATGAGCTTGTCGCGCGTTCCGCACCTCCAATGCCGTCCGGCGCGGCCCGAAACCCACTGAATGCCAAGCCCCTCAACCATCAGGTGCCAACTGCGATGAACATACCCGAGCTCATTGTCACTGCGGCCGAAAGAGGAATACATCTATGCAAGGCCGGGCTTTACCCTCCGGGATACAACGGCCCCTGGGAACAGATGGAGACTCCGGCCAGGAACACCTGTCACTGGGCGGTAACCAATGCCAAGGCATACGCCCTTACAGGGAACGGCGCCTACAAGGACCTGGTGTACAGATCGATCAAGGCGATCCTGGAGCAAAGATTTTGCCCCTTCTCCGCCAGCTTCATGATCCTGAACGCCAATCGCTCCTTTCCGAACGGAATCGTCGGGCAGGCCTGGGTCATGGAGGCCTTGGTCGCGGCCTGCAGATGCCTGGAGGACCACCATTACCTGGAGGTAGCCAGGAGGCTTGCCCTGAAGCACCATTTCGAGCCTTCCGTGAATCTTTGGGCCATACTCAACATCGATGGCACAACCGGGCCGATCCACTCGTCATTGAACCAGCAGTTGTGGTTCGGCGTCATGAGCCTTGTAGTGGCCAAGCTTTCCAACGATGAGAATCTTCTGAGCACCTGCGACCGCTTCTTCGCCAACGTACATCGGCATGCCTGGTACGCGAAGGACCTCATTCACATGAAGATCAATCCGCGTTCCTTTATGGCCAAACGAGGTCGCGAGTCTCGCGACCTGATTCGGCTTCTCTTGACCGAACGCAAGACCCAATCCGAAGCGACCGTGGGATATCTGCCTTACACCTTGTTTCCCTTGGCCATGGCCTGGAAGCTCGGAGCAAACACGAAAAAGGAACTTCTACCGGAGGCAGAGCGCTGCGCAAAGAACTTCATCAAAATCCCATTGTCCGACCTGGCCAATAATTGCTACTGCTTTTCATACCATCCCACCGGGTTCGAGGTCGCATACATTCTGAAGGCATTGGACATTAACACGGAAGCCCTGTCGGATGCCGACTTCTGGACCAGCTACCAGCTTGAAAACTACTACAACCACTTCCTTCATTCGCCTGAAGCGAGCACTCGCCCGTGCCCAACCCTGATCGCACGATTCCATGAAATCACCTACCTCTGCCCAGGCTGATGAGCCACGATCGGTTTTCCACGGGCAAGATGGCCTCACCGCACCTGCCGCAGGCGATGGATTTCCCGTGACGACAGCCCAGGATGGTTCGCGGATGCGAAGCATCCGTGCGCCAGGCTTGGGCCAGGCTCAAGCCTGGCGGTGTTTGGAGTTTGAAACCGGCCGCCGAAACAGAAAGGGGCCAGGGCTGTGATTCCAGCCCCGCCTCAAGTCAAGACCACGCTCCGCTTTTGCACCTGACCTGCTCCCCGACAACTTGGCCGTGAAGGTCCATAGCGTCAGGCGTCAGGCGTCAGGCGTCAGGCATCAGGCCAACAGTGATTTGCGCCCGGATCAAAAAAAACCGGCAGGGCTGTTACACCCTGCCGGTTTACTGCAAGGAAACGATTCGGCTTTTCAGGTCCCAAGCGCTTTCGGGCCAAGCTCGGATCGCCGGACCTGAGCAACCCGGCGATCAGAGTTCTAGGCCGCGCCGCCTTCTGTAGCGGGCAAGCCCGATCATGCCCATGCCCGCGCCAAGCAGAGCCATGGTGCAGGGCTCGGGGACTGGGGTATTATCGTAACCCCAAGCGGTCAGAGTCGAGTCGCCGAACATGAAGTCTCCAATCGCTCGGGTAATCGCAACCGTCAACGTGCCATCCAGATTGAGCTTCAGCAGGCCGAGGAGGCTAAGGCCGATTTCAAGATCCTCGTAGGAAAAGTCATAAGTCGTATCTTCGAAGAAATACCCAACCAAGTCGATTTTCGCCAGCTCCCAACCGTCGTGCCAAGAGTCATCATAAAGATTGATGGACAGTTCAGCGTTGGTGATGAGGTCCTCACCCGGAGTGAATCCATGCTCGATAAGATTGTGCGTGTATGTATATGGTCTATAGCTATCCAACTTAACATCATAAGGATCATACACATCCACCCAAGCGGTTGCAGCAGCCTGTGACGCAGAGATAACCAGCATGACAAGTGAGATTATAACAGCCGACATCAAACGCCTCATAAACCACCTCCTAAAGAAATTTCTGTTTCAGCCACCAACCGGCCTCTAAGTTTAACTCTGTTTAGCAAGGAGGGTGCCTGCGTATAATATATTGATTTTTAATATATTTATTTTAAAAAGCCCCTTGACCGCCCGCTCTTTTGTAAAACCGACCGACACCAGCTGTTAAAGCCGCCTACATGTAGACATGACATGGAGGAAATCCCCGGAGACTCTCCAGCCTCAGAGCCATGCTGCCGGGATTCTCGGAAGCCATTTTGCGGGTTGCGCCGTTACGGGAGAAGCTCATGAACGTGGATGGGAGGATCGCGCGGCGGCGGCCGTTAGAGCATTTTGCTTTTGAAAATGCTCTGCAAGCCATGCGTCGGCATGGCTTGCAGCCGCGTAGGCGTAGGCGCAATTCACTTGCGCCGTCAACGCCGGAGCGGGCGTCTTAAAGCAATCTGCTCTATAGGGGAAAGGCCTTGGCCCAGGAGATAGACAGGATGAAGCGATTGCTGCCCTGCTCATCCGACAATGAATCCACGTGCGAGTATGTGTGCGAAAGGGATAACGTCCAGTTTTGCGATAATGCGTAACCCACGGATTCGTACACGGAAAAGTAGTCAGAGACCTCCGCGTCATCAGAGTCAGTACTCTGCGATTGCCTGTAGACTGCGCCAACTGACAGAGCAAGATCTTCCAGGGGGCGGTAGCTCGTTCCCAAGGTCACGGCATCCACCAGCAGAACCTCATCAAGCACCGAACGTTCATAGGACCTGCTCAAGGCGAATCGGGCATCAGCCTGGCGCCATGAGTAGGACAGGCTTGCTGAGCCCAGAGCATTGTAGGACGAGTCCTCGCTCTGGTCGGAGTGCACTACTCCGCCACCCAGGCTGGCCTCTGCCAGCAGCCTGGAGCTGAACGCATGGCCGAGCCCGAAGTACAGTGCTCCTGTGTGACTCGTGGCAGTATCGTTTTCGCCAATATTGAAGCGGTAGTTCTCGTAGGAGGTGGTGACCGATCCGCTTGTCCTGGCGTCCAGCGACCGGGTCAGCCCGAGCGAGACCTTGTGCCGCAGGCTGTCGGAAAAATTGCCGCTCTCGTAGATGTAGCCGTCAAGCCCATAGCTCAGGCTTAGGCTGCTCAAGCGATCAAGACCCCAATTGGCGCGGGAGCCGATGGTGAAAGCGTGGACCTTGCTGTCGTCGGCAGCTATCCCAGTTTCCTCGATCGCCTGCGTAGTACTGTCAGTGATGCTCAGCGATGCGAAGGCACCGACAGTAAGTCGCCGCGCAGCCTGATGCAAAACGTCAGTAGCGTAGTACTGATTGGTCCGATTGAAATCAGAACGCACCCCACTATCGGTAAGATAGCGAAACACGGCCAACCTCGCGGACAAATTGGCTCCTGTGCGCCTGTCCTGGCCGGAGAGCAGGATCGCGGGCGACAGCTGATACTCCAGGCCCGACTCGCCCTCGTAGAGGATGTTGTCATCGTAGGCGAACTCGTTGACTAGCTTCGGGACAGCCTCCCAGGCCCAATCCCCCCGGGCCGCGTTCGGCAAGGCCATGCACAGGATGAATGGCAGGACGCGCCAGATGGCGCTTGGCGGCACAAGCTTGCTCGGGATCATGCCAGTCCGGCCGGATCAGGGCACGACGATGGTGTCGTTGGATTGCAGAAAGATGTTCTGCTCCAGTTTCTTGCCCCCGGAGACCTCATCATAGTCGAACTCCAGGACAACTTGTCCCTTCTCGGTCTCCCTGAGGATGATGATGTCGTCGCTCGCATACTGGTCCAGACCGCCTGCCCGGGACAGCGCCTGGAGAACCCGGATGGGCTCGTACAGCGGAATGACTCCGGGGGTCTGCACGCTGCCGAGGACATAGATCTTCTTGCTCGCAAGCTCCACCAGCATGACCGTCACCGGAGCATCGGGGACAAAGGCGCGGATGAGCTTTTCCAGCTCGACCTGGACCTCGGGCACGGTCCTGCCGCTGGCCTGCACCTCCCCGGCCAGGGGAAAGGAGATCAGTCCGTCGGGCCGCACCCGTACGGACCGCGTCAGGCTTGGCTCCTCCCAGACTGAGATCTCGATCAGATCTCCCGGCCCCAGCTTGAAGTTACCGGAATCAGCAGCGCTCGCGGATATCGCCACGCCCGGAGCCAAAACCCACACGGTCATCATGAGCATGAGCGCTCGAATTGCTGTCATACGCACCTCGCTGTTTCGTCTCACCCTGAGACGCGCATCTACGAAGAGGCAATCGGAAGACGCACACAATGCGCGCACTGTATAGGGTGATTCCAAATTGTCGGACTGAATGCAAGTCTTTTCCTGTAACGAGCTTGTAATTTTTTAGTGGATTGTCGTATAGATTGCATTGGTCCTCCGTTCTCTTCTGCGACCCAGGTCTGAAAAGGGAATGGGAGCGGAAATGATCTGGAGGCGGGACAAAGGGAGGTTCCTGCAGGTGCGATGAAAATGATGCATATTCACGGAACTCGGCCAGCATTGCGCCCAGGCGGCATGAAGCGCGGACTAGCATCGCTGTCTCCCGTCATGTCCTCTCGATTTGAGGCCGGACGGACCACGAAGAATAGGACATGGAGCTGTCAGCGATCCTTGCTGCAAGTCATCGATTGGCAGGAACGGATAATCGAAGGCTGCAATGGATGCACAACGCAGGGAACTCCCATGGAGGCCTGTGAGTTCCTCCGCAACGGCCAGCTGCGTACGTCCCGCGGCGCGCCTTTGCCCGGGGTTTTCGAATCCAGCGGAGCGCATTTTCCACAAGCCCGTCCCACGCCCGATCGACACGCTCCTGGCGCCGGCGGCTTCATGATCGGCGGGAAGAAGGATCCGGAGCAGGAGCGCGAGGCGGTCCGCCCTGAGCAATTGTCACGCCTCACGGACCCGGCACGCACAAGATAGCCGACAAGGATCAACGTGCTGCATACCGTTCTCTCCATGACCTGCTTGTCCCTCGCGGCGCTTTACGCGATCTCCACCCTCGCCTGGCGTGAGCGCTCCAGGAGCACTATGCTCCTTGCGGCGGCCCTGCTGGTCATGGCGACCATCGACGCGCTCGACGCCATGTCCCTGGCCATTCCATACCGGGCTCCCCTGCTGCGCAGGGCGGCAATGGTCGGCGAGGGGCTGCTGGCCCCCCTTTGGCTGCTCATGAGCCAGAGGTTCGCACGAGGGAAGACCAGGCGCTCCCTGGAGGCATTGCTCCTCTTGGCTGTCTTCTCGATCCTGCCCGCTGTCCCCGTGCTCCTTGGACCCGAAAGGCTCTTCGCCTTGCAGTTGGCGGGCAGCCAGTTCATCCATCTGCATGTCACAGCATTGGTTTTCTATGCCGCCCTGACGCTGAGCATACTGCTGACGCTCATCCGGCTGGAAACGACTCTGCTGGCCAGCACCCATGCGGACCGCTGGAAGATCAAGTTCACGGTGCTCGGTTGCGGCGTAGCCCTCGTGGCCAGCCTGCTTTTCTACAGTCAGGCCTTTCTGCTCGGACATCTGAAGTTCTCTCTGCTGCCCGTCAGGTCTCTGGGGCTGGCCTGCGGCATCCTCATGGTGGCGTACTCGCACTTCGAGCGCGGAGGGGGAGTGCGGGTCAGCGTCTCGCCTCCAATGGCCTACAAGTCAGTCGTGCTCTTCGCCTTCGGCGCCTACCTCTTTGCCTTCGGACTGCTCAGCGCCGGAAGGCAAGTCCTGGACGACTCGCTGCAGGCCTCGCTCATTATGGCCTTGGCACTGCTCTGTGGCCTGGCCCTGCTCATTCTTGTGCTGTCCGAATCGTTGAGATGTCGCATACGGGACTTCATCCAGCGCCACTTCTATGAGGACAAGTACGACTATCGCTCACAATGGATGCTCGTCGCCAGGCGGCTCGCCGCAGCCAAAAACCCGCAGGAGCTCCATGCCTCCATCCTGCTCAGCTTTTGCGAGGTCTTCGGCCTGCGCTCGGCCGTGCTCTATCTCAAGGACCTGAACCAGGGGGACTTCTTCCCTGTGGAGAACGTCGAGCACCAGGCCTGCCCGACCCTCCTCCAGGCCAAGGACCCCTTCGTGCGGACCTTGGCTTCAAAGGGCTACCCCCTGGAACTATCAGGGGAGCTCCGGGACGGTCAGGGAGAACAGAGCAGCCTCCGCATCGCCGTGCCGCTCACGGCCCATGGGGAAATGGTCGGCATCGTCTTTCTCGGGCCTGCGATCATTGAACACGAGATCTATGACCAGGAGGATTTCGAGCTCATGGCATCCATGGCCAACCATGCGTCATCAGCCATCCAAAGCCTGCGCCTGGCTGAGGCCTTGGCCCAGTCCAGGGAGATGGAGCTCCTGGGAAGGGTCTCGGCGTTCATCGCGCACGACCTAAAGAACCTCGTGCACACCCTGTCGCTTTTGACCGAGAACGCCCGCGAGTACATCAACAACCGGGATTTCCAGACGGATATGCTCGATTCGTTGGACAGCACTATATCACGGATGAAGATCCTCATCAGCAAGCTCAAGGACATTCCCGAGGATGTCCACATGTGGAAGCAGCCCACAGACGTCCTGGGCCTGGTCGAGGAGGCCGCCGCGATGGCTGGCATTTCCGTGGCCATCCGGGGTGAACGGGTAGTCCTGGGCCTGGACCGGGAAGAGATGCGCAAGGTCGTGCTCAATCTGTTGCTCAATGCCGCTGAAGCGACCAGGGGCAAGGGCCCGGTGGAGGTCGAAGTGCGCGGCGGATCAGACGGCGAGGCCATGCTCGCTGTGCGTGACCAGGGCTGCGGAATGGACGCGGAGTTCATCCGCACCCGGCTCTTCAAACCTTTCCAGACGACAAAGAACAAGGGGCTGGGCATCGGCCTATACCATTCGCGGCACATCATCCAGGCCCATGGAGGAGGCATTGAGGTCAGGAGCTCGCCTGGCGCGGGTTCCGAATTCATAGTCCGTCTTCCGGGATCCGACGCGCGGGTCCACCAGGAGCTTGCGGTCAGGGAGGCACAATGACCAGACAGGCCAAGCTCGGCGATGCGATCCTTGTGGTCGACGACAACGAGGACATCCGCAAGCAAATCCGCTGGGGACTTTCCAAGGAGCCTTATGAAATCCTTCTCGCCTCCGACGCGGACGAGGCCTTGCGCCTCTTCTCCCGCAAATGGCCCCAGGTGGTGGCCCTGGATCTTGGGCTGCCGCCCAACGAGGATGGGACCCAGGAGGGGTTTCGCTGTCTGCGCAAGATGCTGGAGCTGGCTCCACGGGCCAAGGTCGTGGTCATAACCGGCAAGGCGGACCGCAAATGGGCGCTGCAGGCCATCGATGCCGGAGCGTACGATTTCTATGAGAAGCCCCTGGATCTGGGCGAGCTGCGCGTGATCATCAACCGCGCCCTGCATGTGCATTCGCTGGAATCCGAGAACCGGCGGCGGCACAAGGCGCCGCCAAGCCCGAACGAACAGTATGGCATCGTAGGCAACAGCCCGGCCATGCTCCAAATCCTGCAAACCATCGTCAAGGTGGCCGGCTCGGACCTCCCCGTGTTCATTCTCGGCGAGTCCGGAACCGGCAAAGAGCTCATCGCCCGAGCCGTGCACATGGCGAGCATGCGCGCCAATGGGCCCCTCGTGGCCGTGAACTGCGGGGCAATTCCCGGCGCGCTGCTCGAATCCGAGCTGTTCGGCCATGAGCGCGGAGCTTTCACCGGCGCGCACTCGCAGGTTCGTGGCAAGGCCGAGTACGCCGACCGCGGCACGCTTTTCCTGGACGAAATCGCCGAGCTGCCCCCCGAGATGCAGGTCAAGCTCCTGCGCTTTCTGCAGGAAAAGAGCTTCCAGCGCGTGGGCGGCCGCAAAGACATCCACGTGGATATCCGTGTGGTCTCGGCCACCAATCGGGACCTCGCGCGCCGTATCGCTGACGGCACCTTCCGGGAAGACCTCTATTACAGGATAAACGGGGTAATCATCCGCTTGCCGCCGCTACGCGAGCGGGGGTCCGATACCGAGATGCTCGCCAACCACTTCCTTGAGCATTTCGGCAAGGCGGCGGGCAAGCCCGAACTGCGCTTCAGCCCCGGCACTCTTGAAAGCATGCGCGCCTATCGCTGGCCGGGAAACGTCCGCGAGTTGGAGAACAAGATCAGCCGGGCGGTCATCATGGCCAGCGGCAAGGTGATCGAACCCGAGGACCTGGCCCTGGACGCCGGTACCCCCGATCCGGGCGACGGCCCTTCGCCCCTGTCAGCGAACACCTTGCGCGAGGCGCGCGAGCTGGTCGAAAAGGATCTCGTGGAGAGCACAGTGCGCCAGTGCGACGGGAATATCTCCAAGGCGGCCAAGACGCTGGGAGTCAGCCGGCCCACCCTCTATGATCTCATCCGCAAGCACAGGCTCGTCTCGTGAGCCTTGGGAGGAGCATGACCATGTCCATGGCCCGGAGCGCCTCCGCGCCCCTCACCCTGGGTAATGCCTTGCGCAGCCACTGGCCCGAGTTAACCCTCGTCCTGCTTGGCGTGGCAGCGCTCTACGCGCCGGTGGTCAGCCGCATGGTCGCCGTGTGGATGCACTATGACGACTACTCCCACGGCTTCCTCGTGCCGCTCGTTTCAGCGTACTTCCTCTACTGCCGGCGCGCCGGGCTGCGCGATGCCGAGATACGCCCGGCCTGGATCGGGCTGGGCGTGCTGGCCTTCGGGCTCGCGCAATTGCTGGCTGGCTCCCTGGCCGGCGAATACTTCACCCAGCGCACCTCGCTGCTCGTGGTCCTGGCCGGGCTGCTGCTGCTCCTCCTGGGCTGGCGAGTGCTCAAGCTTTCCCTGCTGCCGCTCGCCTACCTCGTGTTCATGGTGCCTATTCCGGAGATCGTCTACAATTCGGCCGCTTTCCCGCTCAAGCTCCTGGTCACGGACCTGTCCGTGGCAAGCCTCAAGCTGCTCGATGTGGCCGTGCTCCAGGAAGGCAACATCCTGATATTTCCGAACGTGACGCTGGAGGTGGCGGACGCATGCAGCGGCCTGCGCTCCCTCATTTCCCTGGCGGCCTTGGGAACGGCCTACGCCTTCATCCAGCCCTTCCCGGGCTGGTCACGGCTGCTGCTCATGGCGGCGACCGTTCCCATCGCCGTCGCGACCAACGCCTTGCGGGTCGTGTGCACGGGGTTGCTGGCCCGGCACCTGGGATCCCAGGCCGCGGAGGGCTTCTTTCATGAATTCGCCGGACTGTTCGTTTTCGTCATAGCCATGATCATGGTTCTCGGCCTTGGAGTTCTCCTGCGGAGGGTGCGGTCATGAACATGCGCCTGCGCACCGGCCTCGCCATGCTCCTTCTCCTGGCCTCCTGGTCTTTCCTCTATGCCCGCGGATCGTCGCTCCATGCCGGCGAGGTGCGCCTCGACCGCTTGCCTACGGCGCACGCAGGCTGGCTCATGACCTCCTCCGCGACCTTCAGCCAGCACGTGCTCGATATCCTCAAGCCCACGGACTACATCTCGCGGACCTACATGGGGCCCGCAGGTGAACAGGTCGAGCTGTACATCGGGTACCATGACGGGATTGAAAGCGGCGGCATCCATTCGCCGCGCAACTGCATGCCCGGCAGCGGATGGCATCAGATGGAGGGCGGCACGGTCCACCTTGACGTGCAGGGGCGATCTCTTGAGCTTGTCAGGGCCGTGTACGCCAGGGAGCGCACCAGCATGCTCGTGCTGTACTGGTTCCAGGTCATGGGCAGGCAGATCACGAACGAATACGCCCTCAAGCTGGCCGAGATCGTCTCCACGCTCCGCCACGGGCGCAAGGACTCAGCATTCGTGCGCATTCTCGTCGCCCGCGAAGGCTCGGCCATGTCGGCCGAGGACGTGGCGGAACGATTCGTGCGGGACTTTTTCCCACACATTGCCGGAGTGCTTCCACATTGACGTTTCGGTCCTTGATTCCTCCCGGTCCGGGACCGGCTCACGCAGGCCCGGACGGCGGATCCGAGCGTCCGGCCCCGCGGGGAAACACCAGTCCACGGAAATGAAATATCATGTGGAAGACTTCCTCGCCTTCTCCGACGAGCAACCGCCGCGCGCCGGTTTCTCCCGCTCTGTCGATCCCGCGCGGATGAACGCGCCGATGAGCACACCCGACACGATGGCCGCACCGAGCCAAACCCCAAGAAACGCAGCACCGCTCATGCTTCCCCCTTGCCTCTTGCGACCAACCGGAGCGAGCCCAGCATGGCTTCGGCCTCTTCAGCTTGGAAGGCCTCGATCAACATAAGAACTTATGTGCTGGGACATGCCATGTAAAGCAGTCCGGCCATGCCCCGAACCGGCTCGGCACTGGACGCTCAAACCCTGAGCAAGCTCCCCAGGCCGGGATTTCTTCCCACGCCCGCCTGACCATCAGCGCCAACCCTGACAGTGCGCGTTACCAGGGAGCCCTGACCGCCAATTCGGCTGCCAGACATTAGATTATCGAGTTAGAAATATAACGACTCATAATATACGGTTTTACCTCATGATTTATTTATCGATTTTTCTTGCCCATCGATAACCACATTGGTAAACCATGTGTTAATGTAGAAATCTATCTTTGAATAGCTAAGGCCCAAAGGGGACATCGAAAAAGAAGGTCGAATCCAAAAATGTCAATAGGAACCAGCAAAATATATCCACAAGCTTTGTTTCATACCCTGAGTAAATCTTTATATATTTCTTATAAATCGTACTATTTACCTTTATTAAATTCATGCATAGCTACATATATTTTCGCCACCAGCTCAGCTTGCGAAGCAAAATCCAAATACTAATGCCTGTACTAAACCAATATATACGGACAAATAAAATTGAAACAGATTGTTTTGAAATATGAAGCACATTTTTATAAAGCTTGACCAATTCAAAACGGATCAGGAGATATAAATGCTTCGCCACATTTCATTCATTATGGCAGTCACAATTTCCGTCATCCTGGGCACTGCCTCTATGTCTTGCCAAGGTAAGACGAAAGAGGACGCCATTATGGAAAGCCGTCAATATTATGCTGACGCAAACTACAATGGCGCAGTTGTTCTGCTCAAAAATTATCTGGAAGAAAATCCGGAGGATATTGAAGCAAGATCCTTGCTGATACAGACCTATAAGAAGCTCGGCAAGTGGGTTCAGGTCCGCAACGAGGCAAATACCCTGCTCTCCCGGGAGCCGAACAACCCCGATCACCTGCTTGTACTGGCAGAGGCGATGCTGAGGACCAACGATGTGAATGGGGCCCTGGAAACCGCGCGCGCCGCCCGCGCTGCAGCCAAAGACAAGGACAGCACCGTCAGCGCCCTGGCCCTCGTGGCTGAGGCGGCCATGGCGGTGAACGATCCCGGCCAGGCCGAGGCCGTGTTCCGGGAGTTGCAGTCCATCGACCCTGATTCGGCCGCTGCACACCTTGGACTCGCGCACATATTCCTGCAGCGTGACGACAACGGGGGCGCCAGAACCGAGGTGGATGCCATCCTGGCCGCCTCCCCGGACAATGAAGGCGGTCTCCTGCTCAAAGCCGAGCTTCATCGACGGGAGGGAGACAGAGAAGGGATGCTCAAGGCCTACCACCGTCTCGCGGAGATGGCCCCCGGCAACGCAAGGATGCAATACAGGCTCGGGCTGCTTCTGCTGGACATGGGCAAGACGGGGGAGGCCAAGGAGCATACCGAAGCGCTGTCCAAGAGCCACCCCGAATATCCGGAAAGCGATCTGCTCCTTGGGATCATCGCTTACGGCGAAGGCAACTACAAGGAGTCGCAGACCGCCCTCGAACGTTCGCTCAGCAAGGAAGCACGCATCGATACATTTTTCCATCTTGCAAGGACTGCCATCAAACTTGGCTACCTGGAAATCGCCGTAAGTCACTTGAACAGGGTTCTCGACCATGATCCGGATTTCATGCCAGCACGGCTCCTGCTTACCGAAACCCTCCTGCGCCAGCAGCGGTTCGATGCCGCGCTGGCCATGGCCGAACGCATCTCTCAGGATGAACCGGGGAGCGCCCAGGCCCGCATGGCGCTTGGCGCCGTGCTCGTAGCCTCGGGCCGTGAGAATGACGGCCTGGCCATGTATGACCAGGCCTCGACCATGGGCACCGGCTATGCGGAAGCCTACGTCAGGAAAGGCGTCATACACGCGAACCACGGCAGGACCGAAGCGGCGTTGGAATCCCTGCAGGCCGCGCTCAAGGTGGACCCTGCCAACATGAGCGCCCGGACGCTCCTGTACGGCTACCATCTGCGGAAAAAGGAGTACGATAAGGCCGAGGCGATCCTGCGGCCTGCCCTGAACGGCAGTTCAAGCGACGCCCTCATATTCACGTACCTGGGCAACGTGGAAGTGCTGCGCCGAAATTTCGATTCCGCCCTGTTCAATCTGGATAAGGCCCTGAACGCCACCCCGTGCTTTCCCCAGGCCCACATGAGCAAGGCCAAGATCTACCTCCTGCGTCGAGACAGAGAGCACGCGAAGGCCGAATACCGGATGTTGCTGGCCCAAGATCCCAGGCACGCCGAAGCGGCCATCGCCCTCTCCAGCCTGCTCAGGCTTGAAGGCAAGAAACAGGAGGCAGGGCTGGTAATCAAGGAGGCCGGCAAATCGCAGGAGACTCGCGATCTGCTTCTTCTCGCACGGCACCTGCAGACTCACCATGACACTGTTGCCGCGCTCGCCATGGCCGATCGGGCCTTGGTCCAAGATGCGCGATCCCTCGACGCGCTGGCCCTCAAGGGCGACATCCTGCTGGAAGAAGGCAAGCACGAGCAGGCGTTTGGGGTCTACGACTCCTTGCAGGCCATCGATGTCCGGCTCGGGCTGCACAGGAAAATTAGCGCCGGCATCGCCATGGGCGAACTCGGCAAGGCGGCTGAACTCGCGCAGCGCTTGGTGGAGCACGATCCGGCCTCATCGGACGGATATCTCATCCTCGCTTCCCTGCGCGAGAGGCAAGGCCGATATGAGGACGCCCTGGCGATTCTCAAGCAGACCGTCCAGAGCCACGATTCGGCCACTGCCCGCCTTGCCCTGGCCCAACTGCACATGCGGCACGGCGAAACCGGCCAGGCGCGGCAGATCTTCTCCGCCATAGTCAAGTCCGAGCCGGACAACGCACAGGCACTCTTTGGCTTGGGCCTCGTGCACGAGTCGCAAGGCGAGGCGCTCAAGGCCATGAAGGCCTACGAGCAAGCTGTCGAGGCCGACGGTGGGCATGTTCCCGCCCTGAATAATCTCGCTCTGCTCTACGCCAAGGGTATCGGTGGCCCGGAAAAGAAAACACAGGCACTCGCGCTGGCCTTTATGGCGTATCAGCGCAGCCCGCAGGAGCCCAGCATCGCGGACACCCTCGGAGTGGCGCTCCTGGCGGCAGGCCGGGACAAGGAGGCCGTGCAGATGCTGGAACGCGCCGAGCGGTCACTGCCCCATAACCCAAGCATCAAGTTCAACCTTGCCCGCGCCTATGTCGCCGTGGGGAATGTCGCCGCCGCCAAGAGTCGGCTCGTCGTCGCCCTAGGGCAGGGAACCTTTCCCGAATCCGTTCATGCTCAAAGCCTCCTCGACACGCTCAAATAGGATCACTGAGTCATGCAGCGCAGCTTCCTCCCCCTGCTCACCCTCGACGCGACCTTCGCCCTGGCTTCGCTCTACGTGTCGAGCGCATTGCACATCACGCCTCCCGCGGACATGCCGGCGTCGATCAACCCGATCCTCGCGGTGACTTTTCTGGGCATTGCCACCAGCAGCGGTATCGGTCTGGAGGTCTGCAACAGCTCGCTGAGAACTGCCCCTGGAAAGAAGCCTATCAGGGCCTTGACGTTCTTCCTGCTGGGATTTTTCATCCTGACGCTGCTGCGCTCGACCAGGGTCATCTCTCCCCAAGACTGGATCTTGGGCTCAACGGCCCTGATCGGCTTCGGAATCCTGCAGTTCTGCTGCCACCGCGCCTACAAATGTATCAATGCGCGCGCGAGGCGGCAGGTCATCGTGGTCGGGACCGGTTCCGCGGCCAAGCGGATCGGCGACATGCTGGCTCTGGAAGAAACCCGCGGCAAGCTGCTGGGCTATGTGACCCTGCCTGCCGAACCGATGGAGGTGAGCCAGGGCCTCATCGTCGGTCCCCAGGAAGACCTCACACGCATAATCGAAGAGCATGGTGCCAAGACCGTCGTTGTGGCCCTGTCCGAACGCCGGGGGGCCCTCCCGCTGCAGGAACTGCTTAGCTGCAAGATGACGGGCGTGGCGGTGGTCGATGCGCCGACCTTCTATGAACAGGTCCAGTCCAAGATGCTCATCGAGAACATCTCGCCGGGCTGGCTCATCTTCTCCGATGGATTCCGGATCACTCCCATCAAGAGGCATCTGAAGCGCAGCCTGGATATCCTGTGCGCATTGTCGGGGTTGCTGCTGACGCTGCCCCTTTTTCCGATCCTGGCGCTGCTCATCAAGATCGACTCCAGGGGCCCGGTCTTCTTCACCCAAACCCGCGTTGGCGAGCACGACAAGCTCTTCAAGGTGATCAAGTTCCGCACCATGGTCCATAACGCCGAGGCGACGACCGGGGCAGTCTGGTCCCAGAAAGGGGACCCGCGCGTCACAAGGGTCGGCCGCTTCCTGCGCGTGTCCAGGCTGGATGAGATTCCCCAGCTCCTGAACATGCTCCGGGGAGACATGAGCATGGTCGGACCCAGGCCCGAGCGGCCCGAGTTCGTGCAAACCCTCAAGAGGGCGGTGCCTTTCTATTCGGAGCGGCACTGTGTGAAGCCCGGCCTGACCGGCTGGGCGCAGGTCTGCTACCCTTACGGAAGCTCGGTTGAGGATGCCTTGGAAAAGCTCCGCTACGATCTCTACTATATCAAGAACTTTTCGCTCGTCCTTGACCTGAGGATCATACTCCGGACCGTGGGCGTAGTGCTCTTCGGCAAGGGCGGGCGCTGAAGCGGAAATTGACAGGTTCCGGGCAGATGGATCGATGTTCCGTCAATCCTACAATCCTATGGAAGCAACAAGCGCACAAGAGGCTACCATGACGCAAGTTAACCAGAAAATACGCGATTATGAGGTGGTCTTTCGGCACCAGGCGACATTGGAGTCGCTGTTCAATCGGGAAAACAGCATTGCCGTGCTCGGGTTGGGATATGTAGGCCTTCCGCTGGCGGTATATTTTTCAAAACATTTCAATGTTATAGGCTTAGATATTTCCGAGAAACGCATTCGCGAGCTACGCGCGGGAAGTGACAGGACTGGAGAAGTCCTGCCCGAGGAGCTCCGCACCTGCAAAGCCACGTTCACCTCCGATCCCGAGGAGCTTGGGCGGGCTTCCATCATCGTCGTGGCAGTGCCGACGCCCATCGATGACCACCGCAATCCGGACCTCAAGCCGCTCATAAGCGCCTCGGCAACCGTCGGCCGGCACATGAGAGCCGGTTGCACGGTCGTTTATGAATCAACGGTATACCCAAGCGTGACCGAGGACGTCTGCGTGCCGATCCTGGAGCGCGAGTCCGGGCTGAAGCTGGGTAAGGACTTCTCCGTGGGCTATTCGCCCGAACGGGTGAATCCGGGCGACAGGCTGCACACCGTCGAGACCATCGTCAAGATCGTCTCCGGCAGCGATCCGTCCACCACCGAGCTTCTGGCGACGCTTTACGGCGCCATTACCAAGGCAGGTACCTACAAGGCCTCCTCCATCAAGGTCGCCGAGGCGGCAAAGGTGATCGAGAATACCCAGCGGGACCTGAACATCGCGCTCATGAACGAGCTGGCCATCATATTCAACCGTCTGGGTATCGACACGCTCGAAGTGCTCGAAGCCGCCGGCACCAAGTGGAACTTCCTGCCTTTCCGCCCGGGCCTGGTGGGAGGGCACTGCATCGGCGTGGACCCCTACTATCTCACCCACAAGGCCGAGGAAACCGGCTACCACCCGCAAGTGATCCTCGCAGGCCGGCGCATAAACGACGGCATGGGCAAGTATGTGGCCGAGCAGGCGGTGAAGCTCATGATCGGCGCCGATTCGCACGTGCACCGCGCACGTGTCGGCATCCTGGGCCTGTCCTTCAAGGAGAACGTCCCGGACCTGCGCAACACCCGTGTCATCGACATCGTCAAGGAGCTTGAGGAATACAGCATCGAAGTCCTTGTTCACGATCCGCTGGCCAACCCGGAAGAGGCCCTGCTCGAGTATGGTCTGAAGCTCTCGCCCATCGAGGACTTTCGGAAGCTGGACGCAGTCATTCTGGCGGTCGCGCACTCCGCATTCAAGAGTCTTACGCTGGAAGCCATGGCGAGCTGGTATCTGCGTCCGGGCAAGCCTGTCCTGCTCGACGTGAAGGGCATGTGGAATCCCGCCGAGGCACCCAAGGTCGGCTATTCCTACTGGAGACTGTGAGAGTGCGGACAACCGAGGACTTCACTCAACCCGAGGTGCACATGCAATACGATTCTGTTCAGGCACAGCTTATCCGAGCCCCCAGGAAGTGGCTTGTGACCGGCGTCGCGGGGTTCATCGGCTCCAATCTCCTGCAGAAGCTTCTGCAGCTGGGACAGCAGGTCGTCGGTCTGGACAACTTTTCCACCGGCCACATGCATAATCTGGAGGATGTCCGCTCCTGTATCCCGCCCGAAGCCTGGGAGCGCTTCAGGCTCATCACGGGCGACATCCGAGATCTGGAGACCTGCCGGGCAGCCTGCGAGGGGGTGGATGTCGTCCTGCACCAGGCAGCCATAGGTTCGGTGCCCCGCTCCATCGACGATCCGCTCACCTCGCACGCCAGCAACCTGACAGGCTTCCTCAACATGCTCGTGGCCGCCAAGGACGCGCGGGTCGAGAATTTCGTCTACGCGTCCTCCAGCTCGGTTTACGGCGATGAGCCCGAGCTGCCGAAGCGCGAGGAAAGGATCGGGATGCTCCTCTCGCCCTACGCCGCAACCAAGCTCGGCAACGAGATATACGCCCAGGTCTTCGCCAGGGCCTACGGGTTCCGGGCCATCGGTCTGCGCTACTTCAACATCTTCGGCCCGCGTCAGGATCCGGACGGGGCTTACGCAGCGGTGATCCCGCATTGGTTTGCCGGCCTGATCCAGGGCACGGACATCTTCATCAACGGGGACGGCGAGACGAGCAGGGACTTCTGCTTCATCGACAATTGCGTGCAGGCCAACCTGCTCGCCGGGTGCTCCACGGATCCGCGGGCTCTCGACCAAGCCTACAATGTAGCGGTCGAGCAACGCACGACCCTGAATGAACTCTTTCTGCTTATCCGCGGGCATGTTGCCGGTCGGTTCCCCGGCACGGCGGCAGTCGAACCGATATATCGGGACTTCCGTCCCGGCGACGTGCGCCATTCCCTGGCTGATATCGGCAAGGCCAGGAAGCTGCTCGGATACGAACCGAGGTACAGCCTGAATGAAGGTTTGGCACACGCCGCCGACTGGTACCTCGCCTCGTGCGCATCGCGGAAGGGTTCCCTCCTTGCAGCCTAGACGCACGGCGCGGGTATTCCCACGGGATGCCCGCGCGTCTTCACTGCGACAAGGCTGACAGCCGCGCACATTCCCGGCGAAACAGCTTTCAATGCCCTTGGGCGGGAAGAGAGATGCACCACATGACGGATAAGAGCCTGGACATTCAGAAGTACCTCGGCCTGCTGATCAGGCGTCGCTACCTCTTCACGGTGGTCGCCCTGCTGATCATGTGCTGCGCGGTGGTCGTCAGCTATGCCCTGGTGCCGATGTATGAAGCCAAGAGCATCGTCTTCATCGAGCAGAACGTCATTACCGACATCATCAAGGGAATCGCCATTACGCCGTCCCTGGAAGCAAAGATAAAAGTCATAAAGGAATCGATGCTGCGCAGGGAGATGCTGCTCGACGTCATCCGCGAACTGGACATGGATATCAATGTCCGCAGTGACCTGGAGCGTGAGATTCTCCTCAAGGGACTTCGTGATGAGACAATCATCCAGATGGACGTCAGACGGGATCTGTTCACCATCTCCTACAGAAACACCGACCCCAAGCTGGCCCGGGATTATGTGAACACGCTCGTGCGCAAATACATCGAGGAGAACACCTCGTCCAAACGCGAGGAATCGACACTGGCGACGCGTTTCCTTGCAGACCAGATCGAGACCTTCAAGCAGCGCATCGACGCTGCGGATGCGGCCATCAACCGTTTCAAGCAGGAGAACGGCCTCATTCTGTCAACGAACGATGATTTCCTGCGCCTGGAAATCGAGGATACCCAAAAGGAGCTGGCCGAGCTTCGCGAACGCCAGAGCCAGATGCTGGCAACCAGGAAAATCATGCTCTCCAAGGGGAATGCTCTGCAAGGCGCCGCCCCGAAAGACAGCAGGCTGGCCACCCTCCGCGAGGAGTTCGAGATCCTCCAGGGAAAGTACTCCCCGGCGCATCCGTCCGTGCAGAAGATGCGCGCCGAGATCGAATCCCTGGAGAAGGCCCAGGAGACTGGCAAGGTGGCGGAACAGGCGGACATCCGCGACTCGCAGGAATATCAACTCCTGAACGTGCAACTGAACGCCATCGACAAGCGCATTGCGCGCCTTGAGCGCGGAATCGAGGAAAGCAAGGACCTGCTGCGCCAGCTGCCGATCGTGCAGGCCAAGCTCAAGGAGTTTCAGCGCAACAAGGAAAACGAGAGCATCATCTACCAGCAGCTCGTCTCACGCTACGGCCAGTCGGAGGTCTCCAAGCAGATGGAGCTTCAGGACAAGTCCGTCACCTTCCGGATCATCGAGCCCGCCATCATCCCCCAGGAACACGTAAGCCCAAAGCGGCCCATGATCATGGCCATGGGTATTGCCGGCGGGCTGGGCCTGGCCTTCGGCGTCCTCATGCTGCTCGACCGTCTTGACTCCTCGATCCGTTCGCAGGCCGAGCTGAAGCTTCTCAAGCTGCCGATCATAGCGACCCTGCCGCTCGTGAGGGACCCGGCCCAGGTGCGCAAGACACGCCTGCGCGACATCGGCTTCTTCTCGACAGCCGGGGTCTTCCTCACCTGCATCCTCTGCGTGCTGGCGCTCGAAACAGTCGGGATGGAACACATTGCCAAGTGGTCAATGCACTTGCCGTTACGGGATTACATGCAGCAGATCGAGCGCCTGCTCGCAGGGTAGGCCCGCCGTTACGATTCGTGGGAGGACATGGATGAGCAGATTAGAACGCGCCTTGGAAAACGCCCTGGAGCAGCGGAACCTGGCCACCCCTGGGGCCACGGCCCTGCTGCAGCCGCCTCCTGATCGGTTGCGCGACAAGCCCGTACGGCCTCCAAGCAACAGCCGTCACGTGACCGTCAAGCCGAGCGGTCTGCTGCTGGCCACGGCAATGGCCCCGAACTCCATCGCGGCCGAGGAATTCCGCAAGGTCAAAGAGCGGATCATGACCCAGACGGACAGCCGCCTGACCAGGAACATATTCATGGTCACCAGCGCGCTGCCGGGTGAAGGCAAATCGATGGCCTCCCTGAATCTGGCCATCAGTCTGGCTCAGGAATTCGACCATACCGTCTTGCTCATCGATGCCGATCTACGTAGCCCGTCATGCGCAAAATACCTGGGCCTTGAGTGCCATGTGGGGCTTTCCGAATGCCTCGGTCAGGGGTTGAACGTCTCCGAGGCGCTCCTGAGCACGAACATAGGCAAGCTCAAGTTCCTCCCCGCGGGCACGCCCCCGCTGAATCCGGTGGAGCTGTTCTCCTCCAACCGCATGAAGGTGCTCATGGACGAGATCAAGCACCGCTATCCGGACCGCTTCGTGATCATCGATACCCCACCCGTGCTGCCCTATGCGGAAACGCGGATCATTGCCGGAATGGCCGATGGCGTGTTCATGGTCCTCAGGGCCGGCTCCACAACCCTGGAGCAAGCCATGGAATGCCTCGGCTCGCTTCCAGTCAAAAGCGTTCTAGGTCTCATCTTCAACGGATCCACCGAAGCCAAGCACGCCGACTACGGCTATTCCTACCGCTAGCGCATCACAACCCGCAAGAACACGACATGTACACCCAATACTTCGGACTTCACACCAAGCCCTTCGAGCTGCTGCCCAACTCCAGCATTCTGTTCCCCAGCAAGGCCCACAAGCGTGCACTCACATATCTCGACTACGGCATCAGGTCCAAGGCCGGCTTCATCCTGCTTACCGGCGAAGTAGGTTCGGGCAAGACGACGCTTATCCGGAATCTGCTTTGCCGGCAGAGCCAGGACCTTGTCGTTTCGAATGTGTTCAATACCCGTGTCTCTTCGGAGGATCTGCTGCGGCTGATCAGCGATGATTTCTCTCTGCCTAGCGAAGGCAAGGACAGGTTCACGCTCCTGCGCGGGCTCAACGACTTCCTTATCGAGCAATTCGCGGGCAACCGGCAGGCCGTGCTTGTCATCGACGAGGCCCAGAATCTCACGAAACAGGCCCTGGAGGAGATCCGGCTGCTCTCCAATCTCGAGACCGATCAGGTCAAGCTCCTGCAGATCATCCTCGTGGGCCAACCCGAGCTGCGCACCCTTCTCTCCGACCCAAGCCTTCTGCAGCTCAGGCAGCGCATCAGTGTCAACTGCCATCTGCGCCCCCTTAGCCAGGAAGAGACCTCGGAATACGTGTTCTTCCGGCTGGAGAAAGCCGGCAACCGCCAGGCCGTAAGCCTGTCCTCCGAAGCACTGAACCAGGTGCACGGGGCCTCCAGGGGCATCCCCCGGCTCATCAATATCCTCTGCGATTATATTCTGCTCGACGCCTTTGCCATGAAGACACGTGAAATCGATGCTGAACTTGTGCGCATGGTTGTTCAGGAAATGAGCTTTGAGACGATCTACTGGAGCAGTTCCGTCACCGATGTGCTGTCAGCTGACCATCCGCTTGGAGGCGATCTCCAGGAACCTGAGACTTCACGCGAGAAGCTCCAGGCAGTCCCCGCCAACCTGATCCAGCGCATCGACGGCCTGGAACGTAATCTCCAGGACGTTTCCGCGCTCCGAAAGCGGCTGGAAGAAGTCGAGACGAATCTTGGCAAGCTTAGCGAAACCCTGCGAAATGGGAGCGAACAAGCCGGCGGTGCTTTCCAAGCCCTCAGCCAGCGCCCCACCCTCACCACCATCCAGCGCTCTCTTCAAGAGCGCCTTGAGCCCGATGAGAAGCATCCCGCCGGCAGATGCAGGCTCTTCAGCGCCTTTTTCAGGGGTTAGCAACAATGGGAACTCTGCCAAAGGTAACCGGGCTTGATTGCGGGCGATCAATGCCCCTTCTCTCGTTCATCATCCTCACCTGGAACTCTGAGCAATATCTTCCCGGGTGTTTTGATTCCATTAAGCAGAAGTGCAATGCCGAAGGCATTGCTTATGAAGTGATTGCCGTCGACAACGGATCCAACGATGCATCGCCAAACCTCATCAACAGGTATGTCCTGGAATTCCCGGAAACCTTTCGGCTCATATCTCTCCAGAGGAATAGGGGCACTACCTATTCACGGAATCTAGGCCTGAAGTCGGCGCAAGGAAGCCATGTCTGCATCCTGGATTCCGATACACAGCTTCGCGATGGCTCTTTGAAAGCCGTCCTTTATGCCCTTGAGGCACACAAGCAAGTCGGACTCATAGCACCCCGTCTCCTGCTGGAGGACGGCACAATCCAGAATTCAGTCAAGAAGTTCCCAACTTTTTGGCAGAAGCTGCTCAAAATACCCAAGGTCGTCTTTGGACTCAAAATTCCCAATGTCGATTTTTATGAGGACTTTCCTTTTGCTACAGCCAGAGATGTAGATTCAGCCATCTCGGCCTGCTGGTTCCTTCGGAGGGATCTGCTGGATGAAATCGGGCTCTTGGATGAGCGCATCTTCTATGCGCCGGAAGACCTTGACTACTGTCTGCGCGTCAAGAGCGCAGGTAGGAAGATTATCTATTACCCAAGCCTGACCGTGCTGCATCATACCCAGCAGATCAGTCACAGGAGTCCCTTGTCGCGAATTGCGCTCAGCCATTTCCGAGGGCTCATCTACTACTTCCTGAAACATGGCGGATGGATTTGCCGTCCAAACTTCGGATGATTCGCCCATGACCATGAAAAAAATCGTCTCCACGCTGCACTGGCTGCCCCATTACCTTTGGCGTGGGTGCATGCGCAATCTGATCCGTAAGCCGTCAAGGCCGAAGTACGTACACTTCTGCATCTGCGATCACTTCGAACCCTACTGGAACAGGTCCAGCGGCACAGTCGCCAGGAAGCGGATCCAGAAATGGATAGACGAGTATCCGAAGGTCGCAGACAGGCACCTGGATTCCAAGGGTGAAGTCCTCAAGTACAGCTTTTTCTATCCAGAAGAGGAGTATCGCGTTGAGGACATGAACGCCTTGGCAGAACTCTGCCATGTTGGCTATGGCGAGGTCGAGGTCCATATTCATCATGATAACGACACGGCGGACAATCTGCGGAGGACTCTACTCGATTACAAGCGCCGGCTGCATGAGAGGCATGGGCTCCTTTCCATCGACAGGATGTCCGGAGACATTGCGTACGGCTTCATCCACGGCAACTGGGCTCTCGACAATTCCCGGCCGGACGGCCGCTGGTGCGGGGTAAACAACGAGATCTCCGTCCTGCTGGAAACCGGTTGCTATGCGGACTTCACCATGCCTTCCGCCCCGTGCCCAACCCAGACCCGCAAGGTGAACAGCATCTACCGGGCCATTGATGACCCAGCCAAGCCCAAGTCGCACGACTGGGGGGCGGATGTCCATGTCGGTTCCGGAAACGAGGGATTGCTCATGGTGCAGGGCCCACTGGGGCTGAACTGGTCGCGGCGGAAGCTGTGGCTGCTGCCGCGCATCGATGACAGCGGGCTCATGGCGTCCAACCCGTTGAGCAGGGAGCGGGTGCGCATATGGCTGGCCCAGGGCATCCATGTCAAAGGCGCGGAAGAGCACATCTTCGTCAAGCTCCATGCCCATGGCACCCAGGAAAGCACCCTGCGGATGTTCTTCGCGGACAAGGGACTCGAAAGGCTGCTGGCCCAGATTTCGTCGGAAGTCCGGGAGATGGGAGCGGAACTGCACTTCACCAGCGCGCGGGAAATGGCGAACAGCATCCTTGCCCTGGCCGAGGGAAGCCAGGCGGCTCCCGGCACTTTGCGGGACTGGCGCTATCAACGCCCAGGCGCTTCTGTGCTGAAAGTTGCGGGAGCATGATGCAATGCTGTTCCTTCTGCTCTGTATCTATATTTCCCTCTATTACATCCGGCCATTCGAGTGGTCGGAATCCCTGCAGGGCATTCCGATTTTCCTCAGCCTTGGAGTGATCTCCATCCTGGCAATTCTCGCGGCGCTGCTGAGCGGCAAGGTCAAGCCTTTCAAATACAAGACGGATGCAATGATGGCAGGCTTTGTCGCAGCAATCGCCTTTTCGCATTTGATCAGTGGCTATGTCGGTGGAGTCGTCGATTCCATTTCCAATTTCCTGCCTTCGATCGTTGCATACTTCCTTGTAGTGTATGGCCTGGATTCAAAAAAGAAGATTCACGGCTTCGTATTTCTGCTTACCGTGCTGACGTGCTTCCTTGCCTATGAAGCATACGTGCAGTCAGTGCAAGGCATGACCCACGGTGGGATGCTGCCGTATATTCAAAGCCAGATGGGGCCCGATGGCCTCAAGATAGGCATTCCCCGGGCGCGCTGGTTCGGTCCCTTCAACGATCCCAACGACCTGGGCCTTGCCCTGGTGCTGCCGGTCGCCTTCCTGCTCGAACGGCTTTTGAGCCGGAAATACCTGCTCGCCGCCCTGTGCCTGCCACTCCTCCTGTTCGGGCTCTACCTGACAAACTCCCGGGGAGCCATGCTTTCGCTGCTGGCCTCCGTGTTCACGTTTCTGGTTCTCAGGTACCGCAGCATGAAAGGCGCCGTATTGGGAGTGGCGCTTGCCGCCGTACTCCTCCTGCTGGGCCCGAGCAGAATGGAACAGCTTACCGGTGTGGACGAGTCGGCTTATGGACGAGTGGAGGCATGGCATGAAGGCTTTCAGATGTTCAAATCATCACCGCTGTTCGGCGTCGGGAAGGATATGTTCACGGAGTTTCATCCCATCACCGCCCATAACACCTACATGCTTGTTCTCGCCGAGCTGGGCGTATTCGGATTGTTCTTCTTTATTGGTCTCTTCTACAATAGCATCATTATTGGCAAAATGTATCTGCAAGGCAAGTTGATGCCAACAGAAAGCGACGCCAGTGAAGGAATGCTGTGCGCCGCACTGGGAAGCCTGGCTGGCCTCATGGTGGCAATCACATTCCTGAGCAGGGCATACATTGGAACAATCTATATAATGATTGCCTTTGCGACAGTCATTGCCTCGAACTTCGAACAGGAAGCAAAGAGCCAGGAGCACAGCCTGAATGCAAACAGGAGACAGATTGTTCCTATCCTTGGCGTGGTTGCCTTTGTAATCGTCGGCTTCAACATAGCCATAAAGATACTGATTTAATATAAACTCAGTCATACAACACAGGCCCCAAAATGCTCCTCGAGCACTCACAAGGAAATGTCATGAATATACTCCATATTGTGCTGGGCCTGAATATTGGCGGCCTGGAGCGCCTCGTCCTTGATCTTGTCAGATTCAGATCCAGAGACATCAATCCCACCATACTGTGCCTGGAGAAAAAGGGCCCTCTGGGTGAAGGCATCAACGACATACGGATCATGGAGCTGGGCAAGAAAGATGGCTTCGATTGGAAATTGTTTACAAGAATACGCGATATTGCAAAGGAAGGCAGGATAGATCTCATACATACACACAATCAGGCGGCCCACATATACGGCTCTATAGCCGGTCTCATCTCGGGAATACCGGTTGTTCACACCAAGCACGGCCGCAACAGGTCCGAGGATAGGAAAGCGACATGCCTGAACAGGCTGTGTTCCATGCTTTCAAGAAAGGTTGTGACTGTATCCGTCGATTCCGCTCAAGTCAGCACGGTAATCGAAAATGTGCCAGCGCATAAAGTGACGACCATCCACAATGGTATCGACATCGACGCATTCTCAAGTCTTTCCCCCTCGCGGAGCGCCAGCCCGGCCGTAAACATAGGCATCGTCGCAAGGCTGGTGCCGGACAAGGATCATCTCACCCTGCTGAGGTCATGTAAGATACTCGCCAGGGACTTTTCCAATTTCACACTCTTTCTCGTCGGCGACGGCCCCCTCAGAGAGGGCCTGCAGGCCGCTGCCGTGGAGCTTGGAATCGCCCGGAATGTACGTTTCATGGGCTTTCGGCACGATGTCGCAACTCTTCTGAGAAGCTTCGATATCTTTGCCCTCTCATCCGTCACCGAAGGTCTATCCCTAACTCTCCTGGAGGCCATGGCCTCGGGCATTCCTATTGTCGCCACTGATGTCGGCGGGAACTCGGAAGTCGTTGTGCATGGGAAAACCGGCTTCATCGTCCCGGCGCAATCACCCGAAGCGTTTGCGGATAAGCTGCTTCTTCTTTCCAAGGACAGCAAGCTGAGGGTTCAGATGGGAAACGCAGGCAGGAAGCGAGTTGAGGAAAAGTTCAATATCCGCATCACTGCAAAAAGGTATGAAGCCCTGTACCATGAGATAATCAATACTCGTCTCTGGAGACACCTTGCTCTGGCTGCCAAGTCCAAACATTGATGACAACAAGTGATAGCATAGCGGAACACATGGAAGCCTGACTGTGTTGCAAGTAATGTAGAATATACATTTAAAATAGCGAGAATCGACCATGGATACGTTCAATGGAATCCAAAGGCTGCATATGTTCATGGGCTGGCAGTGCAATGTCAGGTGCACAATGTGCTATCAGACAGACTTCAGTGATCGCTTCAACATGTCTCCAGAAATTTACCGAGATGCCCTCAAAGAGTACTGGCCGCACATGAAAAGGGTCAAGATTCATGGCGGTGAGCCAACCATCATGAAAAATTGCATCGATCTGGTGGATATACTGACCCATTACGAGAACCCCAAGTTCTCAATCTCCACCAACGGCGTCGTGCTGGGCAAGTTCTGGAAGGAATCTCTCCTGAGCAATGGCGAGGCAATAAATTTTTCAATCAATGCCGCCAGAAAGGAGACCTATGACCAGATAGTCAAGTACGGCAACTTCGACAGGGTCCTTGGCAATATCGAGAACCTCGTATCAGCCAGAGGCACTGGGAAGAACTCGCTGACAATCACAATTTCCACGGTGGTTCTGAAGAACAACATATTCGAGCTCGATGAATTAATTCACCTTGCCCACAAGCTCGGCGTGGACGGCGTGAAATTCGGCACTGACAACTACCTGACCTTCAACAGCAAGGACAAGCGGGAACAAATCCATCGTGCGATAAATGCGGCTTTCGACGCTGCCGCAAGCACGGGATTGATGGTGGAAGGGCTGGGTTCGTTGAGTCGCGGCTACGGGATGAATCTTGACGGCAAGAACCTGCCGCAAGAGCTGCTTGCGTCAAGCAAGCCCAGGCAGGTTTGTCCGATTCCCTTCAAGAGCCTTGCAGTTGACGCTGACGGCACAGTTAGGCCTTGTTGCAATACGTGGATCAAGGCTGGCAATCTCAATCGTGAGAGCATGGAGTCAATCACACATGGAAAAGTACTCAGGAACTACCGATCCAAGCTGAGCAAGGGAGACTATTCCTGGTGCATTCCCAATTGTCTCGACAATCCACGGCCTTCCAAAACAGCCATCATTCGCAAGTACGTCAGCTTCTTCCGGGACGATCCAGTGCGTTTTCTCACGAAGGTTCGTCGCAAATTGGCGTTCAAGGCAGCCAGCCTGTAAGACAGTATGCCATGAGGTGGTCAGCACATGCCGAGAACAGGCTTATCGCACGTATGATGAACGGCTCAAAGCATCTGGAGGCTGCCCACCTCTGCCGGTTGGCGGCCTCCAGCACGGAAGCCCGCAATATAATCACTCATGTCATGCGCTGCACTTTCCGTGCGGCCCAAGCAGCAAGGACAGCCACCTTGAACTGCCTGATTGAACTATCCAAAAGAATAAACAGAGCATTGCCATTTTTATGCAAGCGATGATATACAATAGTGGAGTGGAGTTCCAGGCTTGACTTGGAGCATAAAACATCACGGAAGGCCATGCGGCATGGCCATTGTATGGTTGCGTCATGAAGAACAAACATCTTCTATTCATCTCAAATCTCTTTCCAAATCCGGCTTATCCCAACATGGCCACCTTTAATCATCAGCAGGTAACATCCTTAAGTAAATTTTATGACATAGATGTCATCGCTCCAGTTTCCTGGCTGGTCAAGATAAAGCATCCATCAATTCCTGCTTATAGACTGGAGAATGGCCTTTCCGTACATCACCCGACCTATTACTACCTGCCTCACTATTGTCGATCATGGCAGGGCCAAGCCTACTATTTATCCATCAGGAACGTTGCCAGGAAAATAATAAGTAAGCGCAGTTGTGATATAGTATATGCGACTTGGCTCTTCCCCGATGCCTGGGCAGCGGAAAAGATTGCTCAGGAATTCAATTTGCCGCTCTACATCAAAGCCCACGGCACAGACGTTAATAGACTGAATAATGATAGAGCCTCTCGCCAGGCACTTGCTGTGGTGGACAAGGCGGAACGAGTGATCTGTGTAAGCAAGGCTTTGCAGAGCAGGCTTGTCCAGCTAGGGTCCTCCCCTGAAAAGCTTGAAGTCCTGCATAATGGCGTAGACCGGACTGTATTTCATCCCATGCCCAAGGAAGAAGTTCGAGCGCATTTTGGAATTGACCCAAAGGAGAGGCTCATACTTTTCGTTGGGAACCTGAAAAAGGAAAAAGGCCTCAGGGAACTGCTCCTGGCCTTTCATGTTCTTGCCAAAAAAGTTTCTGGCTTGCGCCTTGTGATCATTGGAGCAGGCCCATATGAGAAGAAGCTGCGTCAGCTATCAACGAAACTGCAGCTTTCCAATTCTGCTACCCTGCTGGGCAGTCTCCCACTGCCTTCGATTGCCCAATGGATGAATGCTGCCCACGTCCTTTGCTTACCAAGTTACAATGAAGGCGTACCTAATGTTTTACTTGAAGCGCTTTCCTGTGGCACAAAGGTGGTAGCTACCAATGTGGGTGGAATTCCCGAACTTGCTAATGGACATGGTTTGCTGGAACTAGTCCCTCCAAAATCCATTGAACTCCTTGCGGTCGCACTGACAAAGTCTCTTGTATCGAACGATGAAACTGAATCGGGAGTACATGTTACATCTTGGACTGAAAATGCTTCCAGACTTCACTCCATTCTATCTCATTCCACACCAAGATACAAAGAGCAGTTCCTAGAACTTTCTATATATCGACAACAACAGGTAAAGACGACCTTCAATCAGTACCCTGGAGCTTAACCACCGCCTTGGCATGTAGCTGCCCTATGCACTCGGCAACCAGAAGGAGCATGTTGTGGTTAGAATAGCCTCACTTTCAACGTTGGTCTTTGCTTTGGTCTTATTCTCTCATGCTTTGCCCATCTCTTCAGCAGGGCATCAAGCCATGGCAAAAGGTATTCTCTTTCCACCAGACAACATCTGGAATGCACCGGTTGACGGCCTGCCTACCGATCCCAACTCGGACGCCTACATTGCTGCTATTGGCGCGGATAAGCACCCTCATCCCGATTTCGGTTCAGGCGAGTGGCCGCGCTGGTCCGGATCCCTGATTGGTATACCTTACATGGTCGTACCAGGGAACCAGCCCAAGGTGCCTGTGAGCTTCAGGAATTCAGATGAAAGCGACCCCGGGCCCTATCCGATACCGGACAATGTCCTTGTCGAGGGCGGGCCGGATGGCACGGGGGATCGCCACATTCTCCTGCTCGACCAGGACAATTCGATTCTCTACGAACTGTACAATGCCAGGCTCCAGGCCAATGGGAGCTGGTATGCCTACAGCGGTGCGATCTTCGACCTGAAGTCGCACGACCTGCGGCCGCGAGGCTGGACCTCGGCCGATGCCGCCGGCCTGCCGATCCTGCCGGGACTAGTGCGCTATGACGAGGTGGCTGCCGGCGAGATACGCCACGCCCTGCGGTTCACAGCTCCCAAGACTCAGCGGGCATATGTCTGGCCCGCTCGGCACTACGCTTCGAAGCTAAGGGATCCGCAATACCCTCCTCTGGGTCAGCGCTTCCGCCTCAAGGCAAATGTCGACATCTCCAGGTTCTCGCCCGAAATCCAGGTCATCCTCCGAGCGCTCAAGCGATACGGGATGATCCTGGCGGACAACGGCTCGGCCTGGTTCCTCACCGGCGCGCCTGACGAACGCTGGGACAACGACACCCTGCGTGAATTGAAGCGGTTGTCCGGTCATGATTTCGAGGCCGTGGACGTCTCTTCGCTCATGCACTCCCCCAATTCCGGGCAGATCAAGCAAGCGCAGGCCGGGCAATAGCTGCTCATTGTTTATAAAGCAGAGATGGAAACCTGCAAATCATGAGTCAGCCTGGAGGCAAGCCTTATGAATCCATACACACGTAGCGGGGATCAAGACTACAACGCTTTATCAAACAAATGGTGAGGATGCAAATAGCGGCAATGGTATCTCTTTATAGGGTTAACTCGCAACCCTAAGCGCGCTGCTTTTAATGATCGTGTTCAAGCTACATGCAACGACATTTGATTTCTTAAGCTGACAAGGGCATAAAATGCTTGACCATCCTGCCATATCAATCCTGATATAACGCTATCTAACAGGGTAGCAATTTCCATGTGTGCATGTCTGCATACGATTATCATCACCTTGCTGCATGAACTACAGCGTATACATCTCTTGTCATGAGCTTGCTTCAGGAACCTAAAGCCCCCAGGGAGCAATCCTCCATGTCCAAAAGGGTTCTCATTGTTACCTACATCTTCCCCCCTGCAGGGGGCGCAGGTGTTCAACGTGTCGCGAAGTTTGTCAAATATCTACCGAAATTCGGGTGGGAGCCAATTGTACTTACGGTGGCCAATTCTTCAGTTCCTTTGCTGGACAGGAGTCTGCTCAAGGATATCCCACCAGATACAATTATCCACAAGGCCGCCACCCTGGAACCTCCGTACGCGGTCAAGCAATATGTATCTTCAGGCAATGGGAACAAATTCGCTTCCCTGGTTCGGTCAAAATTGAAGAACCTGGCAAACACATTTCTCCTACCCGATGTTCAAGTGCTATGGTGGCCGAATCTCTCGATTCACCTCGTCAAACTTCTAAAACAGAATCAGATCGATTGCGTTTTTTCCTCCGCACCTCCCTTTTCAACGCTGGTACCAACCGTATTCATAGCTAATAAGTTCAAGTTACCCGTAATTATTGATTTTAGGGATGAGTGGTCATTCACGCGTACTAATTTTGAAAACAGCATTAAAAGCCCCATTGCCTGTAAGGTTGACAAGTTCCTCGAGGAATACGTTGTCGCAAACTGCAATCTATTCACTGCAGCAACCCAGAGCTATATCGATTCCATTTGTGCCAAATACCCTTCGGTTGATCCAAGCAGGGGGATTTCGATCACCAATGGCTTTGACCTGGATGACTTCTGCTCAACAGGCAACTTTGCTGCAAAGGATAAGCTGGAAATCGTCTATACCGGGACCATCTGGAAAGCGACATCACTTGAAAAGTTTTCCACCGCGCTCCTGAATATTGCCAAGCTGAAACCTGAACTTGCCGACCAGCTCAGGCTGAGGATTGTTGGACGCATCGTTGGAAACGAACTCCAACACATATCGGCTCTGAAATCCTGCATCGACGTTGAAATCACCGGCTATCTTTCTCATGAGACTATAATCAACATGGCACTCAATGCAGACGTTCTTCTTTTGACTCTCAGCAATCTTAGAGATTCACATAAGATTATACCAGGAAAGACTTTTGAATACATGGCAACAGGAAATCATATCTTTGCCATTGCTCCAGACGGAGAGACCAAAACAATCATCGCAGAAAACTACCCAAATGCAACCTTTGCGGATCCTGATTCGGTTGAAGATATACAAACGAAGCTTGAGTACTTGTTATCGACCATCAGGACAAAACCTCAGTCCGCATGCTCTGGGATATCATTTTTTTCGAGAGAAGCCCTTACTCACAGGCTGGCGGATGTGCTTGACACGGCCGTAAGCGGGAGCCTGTAACCTTCCTCGTTTAGAGCCAATCCAAAATTGATGCCTTCGGCGCGTTGTAAACCTCCCAGGGCCAATATCTCGTGGTCACAGTCAGTGTGCTCTCAACCAAGCAGAGGTGGACAAACCTGATGGAATGGTCCGTGAGCGCTTCGGCGATCCTGGGCACCCAGGTGGCCGAAAGACCGAGGATCGCGGCCACGGCATGGGCCGTTCTAGCGCGGCCGATAGTCAAGGCCGCAATGGACTGCAATTACTATTAAGTTTCTGAGATTTGGGATTGCTCGTCAGGGATTTTGGAGATGCCGCGGAAACCGGAATTGGTGCGCATGCAAAAAGATTTGTGCACACGAATCGCGGGATGCGCGTGCGCATGCACGACTCTCGATCGGGCGGTTTCCAAGGAACAGAGTGAGGGCCTGAGGGAAAGGAAATACGACACTGTCGGCGGGTTTTACAGTTTTATATAGCCGAAAGGACAAACCTTTCTGGATAAGCCATGTCGGTCGCCTTTACATCTCACCGTGAGCGCCAGCCCATCAATCATCTTAATATGCCATTATCATATAGTATTCCCGTTATGGACGGTTATTTGCTCTAAGCGGGCAGGATGCAGAACGACATAACGACAATGGAGTGAGGAGGCTATGAAAAGATCAGGGGTACTGCTCGCCGCTTTTGTGTTCGTCATTCTTAGCTATGGCTCGGCCTTTGCTTTGAATTATTCCTTTGCTGGCAACTTCGTGTATGATGACGATGTGCAGATGTTCTCATTCAGGCTTGATACACAAAGCGATGTGACTCTCAAGACTTATTCCTATGCCGGCGGAACAGATGCCGCAGGCAACATCATCGCTCGCGGTGGATTTGACCCGGTGCTGGCTCTTTTCAATTCAGCCGGGGTCCTGCTTGATATCAGTCTGGATGGATACTATCCCGAAGTTGAAATGGACAGCGTGTCCGGCCAGTACTGGGATGACTACTTCACGGCCCTGCTGGATCCGGGCATCTACTTCGTCAGTCTGATGCAGTACGACAACCTTCCTGTAGGCACCAATCTGGCGGACGGTTTCGTCAGGGAAGGACAGCAGTACTTCACCAGGGATTTCGCCATTGGCGACGACTCGGGCAACTTCTATGATACGTCCGGCATGTTGGGTAACGCGCGCGACGGCCATTATGCGTTCGATATCCTGAATGTGGCCTATGCGACCGAAGGAACCGACATTGCTCCCATCCCGGAGCCCTGCACCATGGTTCTTCTCGGCGCCGGCCTGGGCCTGATGGGCTTCGTCCGCCGGAGGCAGACGGCCTAAGCGCAGTCTGACCTTGAGCGAGAAGTGAGGCAGAGCCGGCAAGGCTCTGCCTTTGTTTTTTTATAGAGCATTTTGCTTTTGAAAATGCTCTGCAAGCCATGCGTTAGCATGGCTTGCTGCTAGCTTCGGCGTAGGCGCAATTCACTTGCGCCGTCAACGCCGGAGCGGGCGTCTTAAAAGCAATCTGCTCTAATAGGGCCAAAATGATCACGCAGTCCCCGTACCATTCGTACCCCGTATAGAGACGATCCGCATGAAAGAGGCCTCGCCGTCCCTCCTTCCGAACAGATCTTCACGAGCAATGGCCGGCCGAGGAATGGCCACCGCACGTGCCTGAAGCCGGTCAGGCCATCCGACATGGGCTTATTCGGGAAGCCCGCTTGGTTCAGGCCAGGGCGCGGTGGTCCGACACAAGGGCTGGAGTTCTAATCCAGTTCCCTCAGCAGGGCTGGAGTCACCTCTTGAAACAGGGTGATCCTCTTGCCCTTGTGGTCTCGCCGAAACGTCTCGGCCGCCTCTCGCGTCATGAGGGGGATCAACTCCCTGCCCATGGGTCCCAGGACGTCGCTGTCCAAGACGAAGAACGCCCTGGAGGCATCCAGTGGAGCCAGGTCGTAGTACTCGGTGACGTATGCCGCCGCCACATCGTCCCGACCCATGCCCGGAGCATATTTAGCCAGGTCGAGCAGATACTTGAACATGTCCTTAGCGCCGTCGAAGTATGCCACCTTCCCATTCTTGAAGCATACCCGTGCTGTCCAGTCGGGATACTTGTAAACGAACATGCCGCAGACCGGACACTTGTCTCGCTTGGATGGGGTCGAGGAAGCACACTCGCCGCCCGAGGCCGGGCCGGGTGTGCTGACGATCAGTAGGGCCAGGACGAGAAACAGTCCTTTGCTCATGCGATGCCTCCGCGAGGGGGTTTGTGCTTGGAATGACAGCCCGTGACATGATTGGAAGATCGCCAGGCAATAGGCGAGCATGCGAAGTGCGCAGTTCAAGATTGCGTGAGCGTAATTTTTTACCGCACAACTGACATGGTGCACCAGTTTCTCATCCTTGTTGAAGATCATGTGCCGGTGATTGCGCCTTCCCAGGAAACAATTACCCGGCGGAACAATCCTGCAAAATGTACATGCCATGGCAAAGAAGACCTCAGTGCATGCGCACATCTTTTCCGCGTGGATTCCCCGGTCACATGAGAATTTACGCATGGCTTTCATAATTGTGCTTCTAGCCTCTAATTGATCTACGTTTCAAGTAGGAAGTGGGAAAGGGTTGATGCGGGGTGCCTTGCATGATCGTTGGAGGGGAAGCTCTCAGTTAAATAATCAGCTGAATTCAATAAGCCAGGCTGGCACGCCAGACTTGCTGCGAAGAAACGGAAATGACCTTTATATAGGACGTTAACGGGAATTTATGTATTGGATAAACCTAAGAATACTTATGTTAAATAATATTATAGGCGCATTATAACAGATATTTGTGGTGTTAGTCTTTCCAACCAGGAGGTGGTGCGATGGAGGGCATGGGTTTTGGGCAACGATTGGGAGTGCTGAATTTTAGAGCACTTCTCTTCTGTATCGTATTGATAGGTGCGCTATTGTCAGCGGGCATAGCATCGGCGGCACTAACCATTAACATAGAAGATGATGCCGGACTTCCCGTGACCGGCTTCCGCTGGCTGATCGAGGAAGACAACACGGTGCAGACAGAGCCCGGAGCGCCTGCTTATCCAACCATCGGCACCTCCATCCATAAGAGCCATGCGACGGTTGTGGAAACTGGCGAGGAGAACGGCAGCAGCGTGAGCGTGGATGTCGACAGCGGCACGCCTTACGTGGTCTCCGTGCAGCCCTATACGGGCTACTCCATGGGTGGCAAGACCGTGACGGCCGGGCAGACCGAAGTCACGGTAGTGGTCCACAAATATCCGCTGCCCACGGCGCAGATATCCATCTTTGTCTTCAACGACAACGCGCCGATCAACAACGCGCCCGATGCGGCTGAGCCGGGGCTGGCTGGCTTCAAGATCCTGCTGGATGACACCGCCGGCCAGCAGGTCAATGACGCCTTCGGCAACCCGCTGGGCACGACTTACAAGAAGGTCGGCGACACATGGGAAGTGGACGTGATCGGCCCGGGCTATATCACGACGGATTCCCAGGGTGAGGCGCTCATCCAGTTTCTGGTTCCCGGCAAGTACGGCCTGCGCGCCATCGCTCCGGCCGGCCAGTCGGGAGACTGGATCCAGACCAGCACCATCGAGGGCACGCCGACCATCGATGCCTGGGTCAAGGCCCGGGAGCCGCGCGTGTTCGTCGAGGGTTTCGGCACGGGCACGTGGCACGTCTTCTTCGGTTTCGTGAGCCCCGACGAGCTGCCCTGGAGCGCTGCCAACGGCGGCATCCCAGCCACGCCCGCTGATCAGCAGGCCTCCATCTTCGGCGAGGTCAACTACAACCACTTCGCCCAGCCGCCCTTCCTGCAGGGCTTCCACAAGGGTACGGCGGTTCCGGGTTGCTGGGTCGGCCTCAACGACCCAGCAACCGGCGATGGCCTCATCGTCCAGCAGTGCACCACCGGCGCGGACGCGGACGGTATCGAGCGCTCCTATTTCAATTTCAGCAACATCCCGGCCGGCACCTACGAGCTGGTGACCTGGGACCAGGATCTGGGCGCCTTGTTCGGCTTCCAGACTATCGTGGTCAATCCGGGGGTCAACAACATCGGCAACCCGCCAGCGCAACTGGCTTCCCTGGATATCCTCAACAACAAATGGTTCGGCGAGCTCGAAGGTTTCGTGTTCTTCGACACGAACCTGAACGGGTTCAAGGATCCTGGCGAGCGGGGCATGTCCGACCAGGCGGTCAACATCCGCTACCGCGACGGCTCCATCTACCAGGCCCAGACCACGGGGCCCCAGGGCGACTACGCCTTCACCCAGGTCTTCCCGTTCTTCAAGTTCCTCGTGGTCGAGGTGGACTTCGCCCGCTACAAGGCCACGGGCATGACCGCCGTGGTCGACTTCGGCGGCGCGGTCCCGCCCATCGACGAGTTCCCCTACGACGCCAAGCGCACCCCGCAGGTGCAGGCGGACGGCACGTTCTACCGCACCGAGACGGGGCCTGTGCTTACCCAGGCCATGCAGGCCTTCCTGGGCCAGTACAACCGCATCGACTGGGGCAAGAACAACTACCTGGCCAGGGAGAACGGCGGCCTCTCCGGCATGATCTTCTACGCTTACACCAGGGCGGAAGATGATCCTCAGTTCGCCGTGGGCGACACCTGGGAGCCGGGCATACCCCGCGTGCAGGTGGCTCTCTACAAGGATGCCAACAACGACGGCATCATTGATGACCTGGACGGGGACGGCAAGCCCACCCTGGCCGACGTGGACAACTACCCTCAGGGCAACTTCCCCGGTCTCGGCGGCGAGGATATCGACAACGGTACCGCCGGCGTTTTCGACTACGGCGACGCCGTGCAGATCGTCTACTCCGACAGCTTCGACGACAATCTGCCCGAGGACTGCATCTGGGGCCGGCCCATGCCCATCGTGGACGGCGCGCCCATGCCCGATGGGACGTGCATCGACAACTTCGGCGTGTGGAACCAGGTGCGCCCAGGCCTGTTCGACGGCGGATACGCCTTCAACGATCACTTCCCGACGGGCATGGCCAACGTGGACGTCGCGACCGTCGAGCCGGTGGCGCTCACGGCCGGCTACTACATCGTGCAGGCCGCGGCCCCCAAGGGCTACATCCTGCAGAAGGAAGAGGACAAGAACGTCGATTTCGGCGACGAGTTCGAGCCGTCCATGATGGCCCTCGCCGCCCCCATAGGCTCGCCCGTCTGCGTCGGCGAGAAGCGCGAGGTGCCTCCCTTCCTGAGCATGCAGACCGGGGGCGGGCTTGGCCTTTATCCCCTGCTCGGCATTGACGAGGGCGACCTCATCAGTGCGCCGTTCGCCGGCGACACGCGGCCCCTGTGCGACGCCAAGCAACTGCGCGTCGGAGGCCCGCTCAACGCGGCCGCCAACTTCCACTTCTTCACCATGGTGCCCAAGGCCGCGCGCGCCGTGGGCTTCGTGAACAACGACCTGGGCGCGGAGTTCGACTCCACGAGCCCGATCTACGGCGAGAAGCCCTCTCCCAAGTGGATTCCCATCTCCTTCCGCGACTGGACCGGAAACGAGGTCGCGCGCACGTACACCGACGAGTTCGGCGCGTACAACGCCCTCGTGCCTTCCACCTACACCAACAACGTGCCTTCACCCATGGGCATCTCGCCCCAGATGCTGACCGTTTTCCTGAACCATCCTTGGCTGGCCGGCGCGAACGGCGCGAAGACCTTGGATCCGCATTACGATCCCGACTATAGCCAGATGGCCTGGACCTTCATGTACTACGCCGGCCGGTCGAGCTACCTCGACACACCGATCCTGCCGGTGGGCGCCCACGTGGGCTACCCGAACTTCGGCGTGGACGTCGAGCCCGAGGACGGCACCCCGGTCATCGAGATGGTCACGGGACCCAATCAGACCGGCCCCGTGCTGCGATTCAACGGCGCAAGCCTGTTCATCACCTCGGCTGGCGACACATACGTCGCCAATCCCGACAGCTCTGACCGCCCCGAAGAGGCGGACGAGCCCAAGACCATCCTGCGCGACTTCGGTTTCGGCTGGACCAGCGGCCAGGTCACCATCGGCGGGGTCCAGTTGGAGGTCAGGAACTGGAGCAACGACCTCATCGAGGTCAGAGCGCCGACCCTGACCGGATTGTCCACGGGGCAGCTCGCCGTGCAGCGCGGCGACAACGGCAAGTGGTCCGAGCTGGGCGTGACCGTGCACGTCGCTCCCAGGCAGAAGATCGTCTATGTCGGCGAGGGCCCCTACGTGGACGGCCGCGGGCCCATCCAGAGGGCCATCGACGTAGCAGCCGAGGGGACGCTGATCATCGTGCGCCCGGGCGTCTACGAGGAGTCGCCCATCGTCTACAAGAACGTCCAGTTGCAGGGCTTCGGCGGCCATTCCACGCAGATCTACCCGTACCCGGATCCGCTGGACAAGCTGGCCGACTGGCACGCCAAGGTCGCGGCCCTGGTGCAGGCGGGCGAGATCGTCGACATCGGCAACGGCAAGCCCCTGGCCCTGTCGTTCAAACCCATCGAGATGCCCGGCTTCCTGGTCCTGAGCAACGCCTACCGGACCACCGGCACAAGGCCGCTCGTCAATCAGCGCCTCATCGACGGCTTCCATATCACCGGCTCCATCTCGGGCGGCGGCATCTCGGTGCCCGACCTGGGGCATTACCTGCGCATCAGCAACAACATCATCACCGGCAACCAGGGCGTCCGGGGCGGCGGCATCGTCGCGGGCATCCCCGACAGCCAGCGCACCAACCCGAACATGGCAATCCGCTACAACAAGATCGTCAAGAACTCCGGCCGGGCTTTCGGCGGCGGTGGCGTGGTGATCTACGGCGGCGCCAGCAATTACGCCCTGGAGAACAACCGCATCGCGGGCAACTTCGCCTCCTGGAACGGCGGCGGCGTCTGCCACTTGGGCCTTTCGGATAATGGCTCGATCAAGAACAACAAGATCCTGTTCAACGAGATCTTCTTCGGCGGCCAGGTCGGCGGCGCGGGCGGCGGTATCTTCGTGGCGGGCGAGGCCATCGCGGACCCGCAGGGCGACGGCTCCGGCGACGTGAGCATCCTGGGCAACCTGATCCAGGGCAACCTGGCCGGGTCCTTCTCCGGCGGCGGCATCAGGGCCGTGGACATCAACGGCGTCGATGCCCTTTCCACGCCCTGGAAGCTGAGCATCGCCGACAACATCATCGTCAACAACGTGGCTGCGTACGACGGCGGCGGCATCTCCCTGCAGAACGCGGTGAACGTGGAGGTCGTGCACAACACCATCGCGCACAATGACTCCACCGCTACGTCCAGGGCCGCATTCCTGCCTGGCCAGACCACGTCCAACCCACAAGGAGCGGGCATCGTAAGCCACCCGCTCAGCACGGCTCTCGCCGATGCCAGCGGCCAGGCCTACGTAGACCCGCTGCTGAGCGAGAACATCATCTGGGAGAACCGCTCCTTCAGGATGAATACCGCCATCGGCACCGGCCAGCTCGAGTTAATGGGCTTCCACGACCTGGAGGTCGCCGGTGGCCTGGGCTACGCCCTGCACCCGCAGAACTGTATCCTGACTGACGCCTCGGCCTACCCGGGCGAGGGCAACGTGTCCACGGACCCGCTGTTTGCGAAGGAGTACTTCAATGAGCTCCTGTTCTCGGTGGTCATCGATGAGGGCGGCAACAATATCTCGGCCCGCTTCCATCCGCTGACCGAAGGCGCAGGAGGCTACCACCTGAAACCCTAGCAGCCGTGCGGGCGCCAGGGAGCGAACGAGGATACCGACTGAAGAAGCATTGAGAAACTCAACTCACAGGCCCCCTCCTGCCGGGATGGCACCCGGCAGGAGGGCACACGAGGAGAAGCCCATGAGAAACCGTTCTGAACCTAGGTACATGGCCATCCTTGTAGCAGCGCTGCTGCTCCTGCAGATGGCCGTGGCCGCCCATGCGGCCGTGCACGTCCAATGTCCGGGCGACGGCAATGGAGACGCCGACCTCCTGGACCCGGAGGACACGCCTGATCCCAATAGGCAGGTGCGCTGCATGCACTTGGCGGCGGGTGACGGGTACACGATCATGGCCGACGGCAAATCCCAGTACATTTTCGGGTTCGCCGACGCCACGGGCATGGCGCCGGAGGATGCCATCAACAACATGCAGATGAAGATGGTCTTCCCGGCTCCGACCATCGCCGTGGACGAGGGCGACGAGTTCTACCTGACCCTGACCAACGTGGGCATGGTCAACCGGCCCGACCTCTTCGACCCGCACTCCGTGCACTGGCACGGATTCCCGCAGGCCGCGAGCGTCTTCGATGGCCTGCCTGAATCGAGCTTCGGCATCAACATGATGTCCAGCCTGACCTACTACTACAACGTGGTCGAGCCCGGGACCTTCATGTACCACTGCCACATCGAGGCCGTGGAGCACATGCAGATGGGCATGTTGGGCAACCTCTATGTACGTCCGGCCCAGAACCGTCTGCCAGGCGGAACCATGCTCGGCAGCCACAGGCACGCCAATCCCGACTACAACCTCAATCCGAGCCTGGACGATCCCCTGGTCGGCCACAAGTACGTCTACAACGACGGGGACGGCTCGACGCGCTATGACGTCGAGTATCCCATCATGATGGGCGGCTTCGACCCGGCTTTCCACGATGCCAGCGAGGAAACCCAGCCCCTGCCCTTCGCGGAGATGAAGGACAATTACACCACCCTCAACGGCCGCGGATACCCGGACACGGTGATCGAGGCGGCGCTCGTCAACAACCCGCCCGCGCCCTACGAAGCTTATAACGGCCAGCCCATGAACGCCCTGATCAAGGCCACGCGGCCCCAAAAGATCCTTCTCAGGCTCATCAACCTGAATATCACGCACTTCTGGACGTTGCAGTCCTTGAGCCTGCCCATGACCGTGGTCGGCATCGACTCCAAGCTCCTGCGTAGCGCGACGGGCGAGAACCTCTACTACAAGACCAACTCCGTGACCCTTGGCGGCGGCCAGGCCATGGACATCATCATCGACACCAGGGGCGTCCCTCCCGGGACATACTTCCTCCACGCTGCCGACATGTATCTCCTGAGCAACGACAAGCAGGACTTCGGCGGCATGATGACCGAAATCCGCATCGAATAAGGGGAGGATAAACATGAACACACAGCGCGCACCACTCATGCACCTGACCGCGCTTGCGGCGCTCCTGCTGCTTCTGTGCGGGACCGCCCAGGCCAAGATCGACGGCATACCCGGCAACACATTCAACCTGCGGGCGAGCGACGGTTATATCTACACCGGAGAAGGCAACGCCATCTACGTGTGGGGGTTCGGTGACCAGGCCGGGTACATGCAGTACCCCGGCCCCACGCTCATCGTGCGTCAGGGGCAGACCGTTCAAATCAACCTGGACAACTCCCTGAATGAGCCGGTGTCCATCGTCATTCCTGGCTTCCAGGTCACGGCCACGGGCGGAACCGAGGGGCCCATCACCAGGGAGGCCGCACCCAACGGCACCGTCAGCTACAGCTTCGTGGCCGACAAGCCCGGCACCTTCATCTACCAGAGCGGCTCCAACCCGGCCCTGCAGATCGAGATGGGCCTCTCGGGCACGCTCATCGTCCGGCCGGTGGACTTCGATCCGGTTAACAACCGCATAGCCTATCCGGGCGTGGAATACGACCACGAGTACCTCTACTTCCACAGCGAGATGGACTACCGCATCCATGAGCTGGTGGAGTTCGGCCAGAATCAGCTGGTGGATCAGACGACCTACTTCCCGTACTACTGGTTCTATAACGGCCGTACTTCGCCGGACGTCTGGTCCGATGCCGGCGTGCCCTGGCTGCCCAGCCAACCATACAACTGCGCGCCCAGGATGCATCCCAACGAGAAGATGCTCCTGCGCGTGGTCGGCGGCGGCCGCGATCCGCACCCGTTCCACCATCACGGCAACAACGGCCTCCTGGTCGCCCGCGACGGCATGCTCCTGGCGAGCGCTCCAGACGCAGGGCCCGACCTCGGAGTGTCCCGCTTCACGCAGACCATCATGCCCGGCGGCACCCTGGATGTGATTTTCGATCCCTGGAAGGGCGCCGAGCTCGGCTGGGACGTGCACGACCACGCCATCACCGACGCCATGAAGGACTACGAGTCCTTTGGAAGCGGGACTCTGGCCCGGGTGCTCACGCCCGCGCAAACGGTCCTGACCGTGCCTCCCGCCCTGGCCGAGAGCATGCCCCAGAACCGCCAGTTCCGCGCCGTCATCTGGACCGGAGCATCGCTGGAATCCGGCGAGCGCGAGGTAGTCATCCTGCGGCGCAGGAACAACGGGCTGATCAACGGCAATGTCGGGTTCCACATCCTCAAGCGCGGCCTGGAGGGCACCACGGCCCTGCGGTGGGTCATCGGCGCGAACGTGACCGCAACCTACCATGGCGCGCCCTTCCCGGTGACCCTGCCCGACCAGAAGGACCTGACCTTCGGCTTCATGTACAGCGGCAGCCCATTCCTGGGCGCCATGGGCCAACTCCCCCCCGGCGAGGGCGGCTTCAACGTGAACAACGGGCTTGCCTTCATGTTCCACTCGCACAACGAAAAGGAGATGACCAACAACGACATCTTCCCGGGTGGCATGATGAGCATGATGATCGTCGAGCCCGAGGGCGTCGAGATCGAGCAAAACTTATACTGACGAGAGGGTGGTAGCCATGAAAAAACTTGCCAGACGCTTGAGTCTGCTCCTGGCCTCGGCTCTGCTCGTGGCGCTCGCCGCAGGCCAGGCCTTGGCCATCGACGTCACGCTCTACGCCGGCGCCTACACCAAGACCATGCCGGACGGCCGGCAGGTGGCCATGTGGGGCTACGGGCTTGCTCCGGGGCAATACTCGTCGCCCGGTCCGGTCATCGAGGTTCCGCCGGACCAGACGCAACTGCGCATTCGCCTGGTGAACAGGCTTCCCGAGCCGACGTCCATCGTCATTCCCGGACTGCGGGCCACCGGGATGACGCCGATAATGGCCGACGTCTATGGGGACGGCAAACCGCGGGCCATCTCTTTCGAGCGCATGGCCTATCCCAACAAGGCGTACCTGTACACGTTCAACAACGTGCGGCCGGGCACCTACCTGTACATGAGCGGCACGCATTCGGCCGTGCAGGTGCAGATGGGCTTGTACGGCGCGGCTAAGAAAAACGCGGCCGCCGGCCAGGCTTACGCGGGCGTGGCCTACGACAGCGAGCTCGTCCTTCTGTTCAGTGAGATAGATCCCGAGATGCATGACGCCGTGGCCAACGGCACGTACGGCACATCGGCCGTGCCGAGCACTATCGGCTATGCTCCGAGATACTTCCTCATCAATGGCGAGCCGTATACCTCCGACAGCCAGCCCCCGCTGATCGGCTATGCGGGCGGCAAGGCCCTGCTCCGCCTGCTCAATGCGGGATATGACATGCAGGCTCCCTCGCTCCTGGGCGGGTATGTGAGCGTGGTCGGCATGGATGCCAATCTGCTGCCCCATGCCCAGAAATGCTTCACCCTGGAGCTTGCGCCCTTGAAGACCCTTGATGCGCTGCTGGACCTGCCTGCCGAGGGGGGGCGGCTCACGCTTCTGGATCGGCGGCTGCACCTGGTCAACAACACGATGCCGGGACTGGGTGGCTTCTTCACTCACCTGTCCGTGCAGTAGGGCCCTGGTCAAGGTCGGACCGCAGTCCTCGCGGCCCGCGCCATGCCGTCAGACGGTATGGCGCGGGCCTAGGCGCATCTAAACGAAGTCAACAGAACCGGAGAATCGAATATGCCTGAGCAGCGCAGCCCTCGTTGCAAAGCCGTTCTCTGCCTGACCTTCTCCATGCTGGGTCTTGTCCTGGCCGGGTGTTCCGGCCTTTACACGGGCGCAGCCGGCGAGAGGGCGGAGCCTGCCGTAGCGCCGGCCAGCGGCTTGTACGCCGACATGCCCAGGCCGGACCTGCCCCAAGGCCTTGCCGACGACCTCGCGTCGCACTGGGGCGTGGAGGTGGTGGCCCTGCGCCACAGCGCCCACGGATACATGCTCGACTTCCGCTACCGGGTGCTCGATGCCGAAAAGGCCAAGCCTTTGGGCGATCGGCGTATCAAGCCCCAACTCATCGACCTGAAGAGCGGCGCCGTCCACATCGTGCCCGCTCCGCCGAAAATCGGCTCCTTGCGACAGACCTCGGCCGAAATGAAGGAGGGGCGAATCTACTACATCATGTTCGCCAACCCCGCGCGACGCATTCAGAAGGGAGACCGGGTAAGTGTGGTGGTGGGCGATTTTCGAGCCGACAACCTCCTGGTGGAATAGGCGGGCCTTGCAGCGCGGCGCGGATGTACCCGCGCGCCCAGCAAGTCTCCATGATTGCCCTTGCGCGAGCACGTTTTTCTAGTATGGTAAACAATGCGGCGTGAGATCGGCAATCCATGTCGGAACGTATGCATCACCGACACCACGACTGGAGACGCAAGCTTGAGGCAATCAAGGCAACCGAATTCCCAAATCCCGGAGATACCATGCGATTAGCGCTCATGATGCTGTGTGCGGCCTTGGCCATGTCCGTGCTCATCCCGACAGACCTGCCTGCCATCGGAACGGGAGAGGCGTACGAAGTTCCCGCCGACCTCAAGGACAAATGGACCGCGCAAGCCGCGTTTCTTCGGCAGGAATTCGACGTCTGCGCCGAGCACTGCGGCCAAGACGCCGCCTGCCTTAAAAAATGTGGCGACGCGTACGAACACAAGCTGAGCCGAGCCCATGGGACACTTATCTTTGACAAGGCCGTGGCCGAGGTGGGCCGGGGCGAGGCCGACTACAAGCTGCATCCCTCCTGCCCTCTGTGCGGCATGAGCCGGGAGAAGTTCGCCCACTCGCGCATGCTCGTGCAGTACGACGACGGGAGCGTATACGCCGCGTGCTCCCTGCATTGCGTGGCCATCGACCTGGTTGTGAACATCGACAAGGCCCCTGCTCGGATCATGGTTGGCGACCATGCCACCCGGCAGCTGATCGACGCCGAGAAGGCCGTGTGGGTCGTGGGCGGCAGCAAGCCCGGCGTCATGTCCGCGCGGGCCAAGTGGGCCTTCGCCGACGACAAGGCCGCCAGGGAGTACATGCAGGAGAACGGGGGCCAGATGGCTACCTTCGACGAGGCCATCAAGGCCTCCTTCGAGGACATGCACGAGGACACGCGCATGATCCGCGAACGGCGCAAGGCCAAACGGATGAAACAGGCCGAGGCTCCCCGGAGCTAGGCCCCAGGCCCGCGGCGGGCTGCCCGAGCGGCCCGCCACAGCCCCCATCCACCCATATTCACGGGAGAACCTCCGTGCGCAGGTGTCATGCATTCCTCCTACTCCAGCTCGCGGGGCTGATCATGCTCGGCGTTTGCCTGGCCGCGGGCCAAGGCTTGCCATGGGGCGAGCAGCAGCAGGCGCGGGAGCGCGGCAGGGCGCTCGTCGGGGAACTCGGCCTCACGGACCTGTGCCTGTTCACCGAGGCCAGGTACACGCGGCATCCCAGCCAGGCGGACCTGCACTCGGCGTTCCAGAACCACCCGGCGGCCCTGGACCAGTTCCCGTCCGGCGCCCTGGTGCGTCCCCCGATCCGGCTATGGGCGAGGCACCATGCGCTGGATTGAGCAACAGAGGAATTTCCTCGACTACACGCTGGCCTCCCTGGCCAGGCGCAAGGCCAAGAATGGCGTGCTCCTGCTGGCCTACGCCCTGGTTATCTTCAGCCTGGCCTCGGCGCTCTTCTTCACTCAGGCCATGAAGCGCGAGGCCGCCGAACTGCTGGCCGAGGCGCCCGAGATGGTCGTGCAGCGCATGCTGGCCGGCCGCCACGAGCATGTCCCGGAGCGGCGCATGGAGGATCTGCGCGCGATCCCCGGCGTGCGCGCGGTGGAGCCCAGGCTCTGGGGCTACTATTATAACCCGGCCTCCGGGGCCAACTACACGGTGCTGGCCAGGCGGGACTTCGCCCATGGCGACGGCCAGGTCCTCATCGGCGCGGGAGTCGCCCGCACCTGGCCCGGAGCAGGACAGGGCAAGCTCATTTTTCGCGGCCACGACGGCGGCCCGTTCGTGCTCGCCGTGGCCGGGACACTCGACGCATCCACCGAACTCGTCTCGTCCGACCTGATCGTCATTTCCGAGAGCGCCTTCCGCCTGCTGTTCGGCATGCCCTTTGGCATGGCCACGGACTTGGCCCTGACGGTGCGCAACGCGGGCGAGAGCCAAGTCATCGCCGAGAAGATCGTGCGCCTCTACCCGGACAGCCGGCCCATCCTGCGCGAGGAGATGTTGCGCACCTATGCCGCGGCCTTTGACTGGAAGGGCGGGTACATGCTGGTCCTGCTCGCGGGCAGCCTGCTGGCCTTCCTCATCTTCGCCTGGGACAGAGCCGCCGGCCTGTCGGCCGAGGAGCGGGCCGAGATCGGCGTGCTCAAGGCCGTGGGCTGGGACACGAGCCACGTATTATGCGCCAAGCTCTGGGAAGGGCTGGCCGTGTCACTGAGCGCCTTCCTGCTCGGCGTCCTCGCGGCCTGGGCCCACGTTTTCCTGGCCTCGGCGGCCCTGTTCGAGCACGCCCTCAAGGGCTGGGCCGTGCTCTACCCGCGCTTCGAACTCAGGCCGGCGCTGGACGCCACGCAACTGGCCAGCCTCTTTCTGCTCACCGTGCTGCCCTACACCCTGATCACCCTGGTCCCGGTCTGGCGAGCGGCCATCGCGGACCCGGATGCGGCCATGCGGCACGCCTGAGAGGCCCACATGCACGAAATGCCCGACGTAGCCCACGCGCTTGATGCGCCCGACTCCCTGACTCTGCTTGGCGGACCCGCCTTGCCCTGCCCGCTGGGCCGGATGGATGGGCCCGATTTCATCGACGTGCGGGACGTTCGCAAAATCTTCAACCAGGGCCGGCCGGACGCCTTCGAGGCGCTCAAGGGCTTACGCCTGAGCCTGGCGCGGGGCAAAGCCACGGCGTTCAAGGGGCCCAGCGGCTCGGGCAAGACGACACTCCTGTCGCTCATCGGCTGCATGGCCAGGCCCACCAGCGGCCGCATCCTCCTGGACGGGAGCGAGATCACGAGCCTGCCCGAACGCTTCATGGCCCAGGTGCGGCGGGGCACGTTCGGTTTCATGTTCCAGGGCTTCAACCTCATACGCGGCCTGTCGCTGCTGGAGAACATCCTCCTGCCCACCTATCCGCGCGCCGAGGGTCACAAGACGGCCCGCCTGCGAGCGGAGGCACTCCTGGAGCGCTTCGGCATGACGGCCAAGGCCGGGCAGAGGGTGGAGCTACTCTCGGGCGGCGAGAAACAGCGCGCAGCCCTGGCCCGGGCGCTCGTCAATACGCCGCGGGTGCTCATCGCCGACGAGCCCACCGCGCACCTGGACACGGCCCTGGCCGAGGAGCTGCTGGGCTTCCTGGCCAGGCTCAAGGCCGAGGGCCTGACCCTCCTCTTGGCCAGCCATGACCCGCTGGTGCTGGGCTCGGGCCTCGTGGATCGCGTCATCGAGCTGCGCGACGGCCGCATCGTGGGGCAGGACTAGCATGCTGCTCACCCCGGCCGTTCTCGCGCTACTCGTCGGGTCGGCGCTGCTGAGCCTGACCATGCTCCTCTCCTCGGCCGTGGGGCTCGAAATTATCCGCCGCTGGGACCCGAGCAGCGGCAGCCCTGCGCAACTCGCCCTGGAACGCAGGACGTATCTTGTGTCCCTGGCCGTATCCGTGGTCATGGCCTTCGAGCTCATGTCCCTGCTGCTGCTCGCCCACGCCGGAGAGGACCTGCACGTGCTCTTCAGTGGCGCCATGTGCGCGGCCGGAACTTTTAACGTCAACGACTACGGCTACCCGGCGCTCATCCTCAAGCTGGCCAACTCGCTGCTCTGCGGGGTCTGGCTCATCCTGAACCACGCGGACAACCAGGCACCCGACTACCCGCTCATCCGCATCAAGTACACGCTGCTCCTGCCCATAACCCTGTTCGTGCTCATGGAGGCCGCGCTCCAGCTCGGCTTTTTCCGGAAGATGCGGCCGGACCTTATCACCTCCTGCTGCGGCGCGCTGTTCAGCGAAGGCTCGCCCAGCGTGGCCGGGGCCATGGCCGGCCTCCCGTCGGCCTTCACGCAGACGGTCTTCTACACGAGCACGCTGCTCCTGGCGCGCGCGGGCCTGCGCGTCCTGAGGACGAATCGGAGCGCCGGCTTCTTCTCCTGCCTGAGCCTTTGGCTGCTGGTCTGGTCCCTGGTGGCCGTCATCTCCTTCGTCTCGGTCCACTACTACGAACTGCCCACGCACCACTGTCCGTTCTGCCTCCTGCAGCGCGACTACGGCTTCGTGGGCTATCCCATGTACATCCTGCTCCTGACTGGCTCCATCGCCGGGGCCGGCGTGGGCGCGGTCGAACGGTACGGCAGCGCGCCCTCGCTCCGGGAGCTGACGCCGAGCCTGCAGCGGAGCCTGGTCAAGACCTCCCTGGCCGGCCATCTCGGCTTCGCCGCGCTGACCCTGTACCCACTGCTCTTCTCCAGCTTCCGGCTGCGGGGGTATTGATGCGAATCCCAGACACCGGACACACCACAATGAGATCGTCAGCCGCGCCCATCCACTCGTCTTTAAAGCATTTAGAGCAGATTGCTTTTAAGACGCCCGCTCCGGTGCCCGCGGCGCAAGTGAAGTGCGCCTACGCGGCGGCAAGCCATGCCGACGCATGGCTTGCAGAGCATTCTCAAAAGCAAAATGCTCTAGCATATGAAATGGGTGTGCTGGGGACCCTTATCCTGACAAGGTCCTCCGCCGGGAGAGAGTCTGAGGGACGACAGTGCCTTCTCTCAGGTCGTGTGCAAAATGCTCTGGCTCGCGCGGCCCTCCTGTGCGCACTCCTGCTCACCTGCGCCGGCCTGGCCGGTTGCGGCCAAGGGCGTGACGGCGCTCACGCGGGAGGAGCGCAAGAGCCCGGTCCCGAGGCCCGGCCCGTGTTCTACATCTGCCCCATGAACGACGTGCCGCCCCTGCCTGCGCCCGGCGCCTGCCCCGTGTGCGGCATGCAGCTCATGCGCCTGGAGGATGACGCCGGGACACGGGGCGCGCCCGCGCGCATCAACCTGCCGCCCGAGGCGCTCAGGGTCGCCGCGGTCCAGGTGGCCCCGGTGGAGCGCAGGTTCATCTCGGCCGAGGTGTGCCTGTTCGGCAGCATCGAGTATGACCCCGGCTACTTCACGCGTCTGGACGCCTTCACCAACGGGGTCATCGACAAGGTCTACGTGCGCCGCACGGGCGATTTCATCCGCCCCAACCAGAAGCTCTTCGATTTCTACTCCTCGGAGATATACGGCCTGGAGCTGGAGCTGCTCGACATAGCCGGCCGGATACCCACCTATATTGCGGGCCAGCTCGGCGGGTCCGCATCCGAGAAGCTCGGGCGGGCCATGGAGGACAACCGGCACCCGGCCTTGCAGGGCTGGCCGGGACGCATGGGCCACGACCGCCAGCAGGCCGCGCCACGACCTTCGGCCCAGCCTCTTGAGCCCGAGGCAGCCGGCGTGGTCGCGCCGACGCAGGATATCACCGGGAGCGGTTCGCACGGGATGCGCGAGCTCCAGCGCCGCTTCGCAGCCATCCGTTTCCGCCTGCGCAGTTGGGGCCTCTACGACGAAGACATTAACGAGATCCTGCGCCTGGAGCGTCCCGTGGGCATCATTCCGGTGCGCATCCCGACCCTGACCTCCACGGTGGGCGGAGTGCTCGTGGAGAACAACGCCTATCAGGGCCGCTACGTGAACACGGGCACGCCGCTCATGACCATCGCCGATCCGCACTTCGTCTGGGCCAGGCTGCGGGCCTTCGAGTCCGACTACATGTGGCTGCGCACGGGCCAGGAAGTAGAGTTCACCACCGAGGCGCGGCCAGGCGAAGTTTTCCAGGGCAAGATCGTGCAACTGTCGCCGGTCTTCGATCCCCAGACCAGGACCTTCGAGGTAGGCGTGGTCTACTTCGACAAGCGCAACAAACTCCGGCCGAGCATGCTCGTGCGCGCCGTGGCCAAGGCCAGGCTGGACGAGGAGGGCCGCCCAGCCCGCGAGGACACAGCGCCGGAAAAGGCGCCCCTGGTCATCCCTGCCAGCGCGCCGCTCGTCACCGGCAAACGCGCCGTGGTCTATGTAGCCTCCAGGCAGGAGCCGGGCTCCTACGAGGGCCGGCTGGTCACGCTCGGCCCGCGCACGGCCGATTACTACGTGGTCAAGTCCGGGCTCGCCGAGGGCGAGCTGGTCGTGGTCCATGGCGCCTTCAAGCTGGACAGCGAGCTCCAATTGCGAGGCAAGCCGAGCATGCTCAACCCCGAGGGGATGCCCGCTGAGCCGGCAAACCTGGAGCATTACACCGACCCGCTGCGGGGCATCCTCGACGAGCCGGCACGGGAGCCGGACGAGCCGCATGTCGAGCCAGGCCCGGATGCCCATGGCCTGCCGTATAGCGATGGAATCGAGCCCGACCCTGCCTGTTCCGATGAACCCGGTTCCAATCCGTCCGGCGCGCGCCCCGGCCTTGACGATCTGAACGGCCTGGACATGCCGCCGGAACACACGGATGCGCTCCCGCCGACGTCACCCATCAAGCTGGATGCCGCGCCCGCCCTGAAGGAAACCGGCATCGAGCTCCTATCAAACGAGGCTCAAGCCGTTCCCCAAGGGCAGGACATGGGCGCGCCCTCCGCTGCGCCAGACGATTCCCTGCCAGCCCCGTCCCCCATCGGCCTGAACGTGACGCCTGGGCCGGATGGAGCCACCGATGCGCCGACCCCAGGCTGGGAGCATCAGGAGCAGGACGCCATGCCGCCGGATGATCCCTCCGGATGGCAATTCCCAACCTTTCCCAAAGTGGGCCGCTCCTGAGGCCGAGCCAGGCAGGAACCATGAGCGATATACCTGATCAGCCCCGGCCACGCCCACGGACGCTCCTGGACAGGCTCATCCTGTTCTGCCTGGAGCGCAGGCTTGCCGTGCTCATCGCCACGGCGCTCGTGGTCTGCGCCGGCCTGGTCGTCTCACCCTTCGACCCGGGCCTGCCCTTCCTGCATCGCGCTCCCGTACCCGTGGACGCCATACCGGACATTGGCGAAAACCAGCAGATCGTGTTCACGGAGTGGCCGGGCCGCTCGCCGCAAGACATGGAGGATCAGGTCACCTATCCCCTGACGGCGTCCCTGCTGGGCTTGCCGGGCGTTAAGACGATCCGCGCCAGCTCGGCCTTCGGCTTCTCCAGCATCTACGTGATCTTCCAGGACGGCCTGGACTTCTACTGGACCCGCTCGCGCATCCTTGAGAAGCTGAGTAGTCTCCCTGACGGCCTCCTGCCCGAGGGGGTCAAGCCGCGGCTCGGCCCCGACGCCACGGGCCTCGGCCAGGTATTCTGGTACACCCTGGAAGGCGTGGATGCCCAGGGCCGTTTCACGGGAGGCTGGGACCCGCAGGAGCTGCGCGCCTTGCAGGACTGGCACGTGCGCTACGCCTTGCTGTCCACGGAAGGCGTGGCCGAAGTGGCCTCCGTGGGTGGCTTCGCCAGGGAGTACCAGGTGGACGTGGATCCGAACCTCCTGCGGGCCTACGGCCTGACCCTGGAGGACGTGGCCCGGGCCGTGCGGCGCGCGAACACCGACGTGGGCGCGCGCACCATCGAGGTCAACAGCGTCGAGTACCTCGTGCGCGGGCTGGGCTTCATCAAGAGCCTGGATGACCTGCGCTTGTCCGTGGTGGCCACGCGGCAGAACACGCCGATCTTCCTGCACCATGTCGCCAGCGTGAGCCTCGGCCCTGCCCAGCGTGCTGGCGCACTGGATCGGGACGGCCGCGAGGCCGTCGGCGGCGTGGTTGCCGTGCGCCATGGCGCCAACCCCATGGAGGTCATCGCGCGGCTCAAGCAGACCATCGAGGAGATCTCGCCCGGCCTTCCGGGCAAGATACTGGCGGACGGCACGCGCAGCCAGGTGCGCATCGTGCCTTTCTACGACCGCTCGGGGCTCATCCAGGAGACCCTGGGCACGCTCAGCTCCGCCCTGGCCGACGAGGTGCTCATCACGATCCTCGTGGTCATGGTCAGCATCGGGCATCTCGGGGTGTCGCTCATCATCGCCATCGTGCTGCCCATGGCCGTGCTCCTGTGCTTCACCGCCATGAAGCTCACCGGAGTGGACGCCAACATCGTGGCCCTGGCCGGCATCGTCATATCCATCGGCGTCCTGGACGACCTGGCCATCATCCTGACCGAGAACGTGCTGCGGCGGATGGAGCGGAACCCAGTCCAGGGCGCCTTGCGCACGGTGTACGAGGCCTGCCGGGAGGTTTCCGGCGCCATCGTCGCGGCCCTGGGCACCACGGTCATCAGCTTCCTGCCGGTCTTCGCCTTGACCGACGCCGAGGGCAAGCTGTTCCGGCCCCTGGCATTCACCAAGACCTTCACCCTCATGGGTGCGCTGGTCGTGGCCCTGACGCTCGTCCCGGTATTAGCGCACCTGCTGCTCCCGAGATCCGGCAAGCCGGACAGGAAGCTGCTCCTGGCCTACGAGCTGCTCATCTATGCGGGCCTGGTGCTCACGTTCACGGTCCATCCGCTCCTGGGGCTGCCGCTGCTCGGCCTTGGCCTGGCCAAGACCGCCGAGCACCGTCTGCCCGAGCGCTGGCGCGGCAGGCTGCCGGCCCGGGCCGTCCGTCTGCTTGCGACGTTCCTGGTGGTCGTGACGGCCTGGGTGCTGGCCACCCGGCATTGGCTGCCCCTGGGGCCGGGCAAGGGGCTCCTCCTGAACCTGTTCATGTCCGGCACGCTCCTGGGCGGCTGGCTGCTCCTCTTTGGACTGTACCAGAGGGCCTACCCGCGCATCCTGGCCTGGTGCCTGGAGCACAAGCGGGCCTTCCTGGCGCTGCCCGCGAGCCTGATCCTGCTTGGATGCACCGCCTGGCTTGGGGCGGAAAGGGTCTTCGGCTGGATGCCCGCCCTCGTGCGACACTCGGCGCCCATGGCCGCGCTGGCCAGGAATTTCCCGGGGCTTGGTCAGGAGTTCATGCCCGCCCTGGACGAGGGCTCCTTCCTGTTCATGCCTTCGACCATGCCGCATGCCGCCATCGGCGAAGTCCTGTCCATCATCCGCGTCCAGGACCAAGCCATCTCGGCCATTCCCGAGGTTTCTTCGGTAGTGGGCAAGCTGGGCCGGGCCGAATCGCCCATGGACCCAGCCCCGCTGTCCATGATCGAGACCATGATCGCCTATCACCCGGAATACCTGCTCGACGGGCGCGGCGAGCGCCAAACGTTCCGCCATCTTCCTGGCGAGACGGGCCTTGCGCTCGACATGCGGGGCGTGCCGGTGCCAGCGGGAGACGGAGCGGGCTACTATGTCCGGGGGACATACCCGCGCGATGCCCAAGGCGGGCTCATCCCGGACCCCGGCGGAGCGCCGTTCCGTGTCTGGCGCCCAGCGCTTGACCCGGCGCTCAACCCCGGCCGCGCGGCATGGCCCGGCATCCGGACCACTGAGGACATATGGGCGGCCATCAGCCGCGCCGCCGCGATTCCCGGCACCACGGGAGCCTCCAGCCTGCAGCCCATCTCCGCCCGGCTGGTCATGCTCCAGAGCGGCATCCGCGCGGCCCTGGCGGTCAAGGTCAGGGGTCCGGACATTCCCTCCATCCAGAAGGCCGCGAGCCGCGTGGAGGCACTCCTGCGCGAGGCGCGGGCCATCGACCCCCCCAGCGTCGTGGCCGACCGTATCCTGGCCAAGCCATACCTGGAGATCGAGATCAACCGCCAAGCCGTGGCCCAGTACGGCTTCGACCTGCAAGCGGTACAGGACGTCATCGAGACGGCCATCGGCGGCAAGGCCATGACCACCACGGTGGAGGGGCGGGAGCGCTATCCCGTGCGCGTGCGCTACATGCGCGAGCTGCGCGACGATTTCCCGGCTATGGAGTCCATCCTCGTCTCTGATCCGAGCGGGCTTGAAGCCCCGCTGGGGCAAATGGTCCATTTCCGCTACGCGCCGGGTCCCGCGGAGATCAAGACTGAGAACACATTCCTCGTGGGCTACGTGCTCTTCGACAACGCGCGGGGCCATACCGAGGTGGACGCCGCGCGGGAGGCTCAGCGCCTGCTGAAAGACCTGCGCGGCTCCGGCCCGCTGGAGCTGCCCGAGGGAGTCAGCTTCAGCCTCACCGGCAGCCACGAGAACCACGAGCGCTCCCAGAAGCGCATGGCCCTCATCCTGCCCGTGACCCTGGCCCTCATCTTCCTGGTGCTCTATTTCAAGTTCAAATCGCCGGCCTCGGCCATGCTCGTCTTCACCGGCGTGGCCCTGGCCTGGAGCGGCGGCTTCATCCTGCTCTGGCTCTACGGGCAACCGTGGTTCCTGGACTTCTCGCTCTTCGGTGCATCCATGCGGGAGCTGTTCCGGATCCATCCCATCCATCTGAGCCTGGCAATCTGGGTGGGCTTCCTGGCCCTGTTCGGCATCGCCACGGATGATGGCGTCGTCATGGCCACTTATCTGGAAGACTCATTCGCGTCCCGCCCGCCGCGGGATGTGGCCGAGGCCCGCCAGAGGGCCCTGGAGGCCGGCATGCGGCGCATCCGTCCGTGCATGCTGACCACGGCCACGACAATCCTGGCGCTGCTGCCGGTGCTCACCTCCAGCGGCCGGGGCGCGGACATCCTCGTGCCCATGGCCGTGCCTTCCTTCGGGGGCATGATCCTCGTGCTGCTCTCAACGCTGCTCGTGCCGGTGCTCTACTGCTGGCTAAAGGAACGCGACCTCTCCGTTAGCGGAGTCCCCGTACAGTGATGATGTTGGAATACTTGCTGGAGGATGAGCCCATGGTTGTCCATTTCTCCGGGCACGGAAGTGGCGCGGCGCGGCCCTTGAGGGTGCGGCGTGCCTATTTCAACACGACCCGCGTCCCGGACAGCCTGTCATGGACGCAGATGCAGTCGCGATTGAGCGTGCACAGCAAGGCCAGCAGGCCAAGGGACAGGCCCGACAGAATGAAGAGCCAGAAGCGCAGGCTGGCCCGCGCGAAGCTGATGCGCCTGCCGGCGGTGTCGACCACGATGAAGCCGAGCTTGCGCTTGCCGAATGTCGCCTGCTTCGGGGACGACTCCTGCAGGGCGAAGTAGAGCCAGGGCCAGGGGCGAGCCCTACGATCCTACCCGCCTGCCCATCCTTGATGCATTGCGCAGCGCCCTGGACAGCCGAGCCCTTCCCCTCTGGCCCGACGATCAGGACAGGCGGGAGGCCTTCCAGAACGTCGCCTTTCTCGACGCCTACTTCTCGAACTTCATCGAAGGCACGGAATGGGAGGTAGGCGATGCCCAGCGGATCGTCTTCGAGGGGCGGATTCCCGAGTCCAGACACCAGGATGCCCATGACATCCTCGGGACCTTCCGCGTGGTCGGCGATCTTGCTGAGATGAGCCAGACGCCGCAGTCGCTTTCAGATCTCCTGGCCATACTCAGGCGCAGGCACCTAGCCATCATGGAAGCACGACCCGACATGCGGCCGGGTGAGTTCAAAGAGAAGGCCAATCGCGCCGGGAGCACGGTATTTGTCGCGCCGGAACTCGTGCGGGGGACCCTGCGCCAGGGCTTCGACATGTACAAGTCGCTGTCGCACCCCTTCGCCCGCGCGGCCTTCATGATGTTTCTCGTCGCGGAGGTCCATCCCTTTATCGACGGCAACGGACGCGTGGCTCGGGCCATGCTGAACTCGGAACTCGTCTCGGCCGGGCAAAAGCGCATCTTCGTCCCGAGCGTGTTCCGAAACGAGTATGTCTCAAGCCTGAAGCTCCTGACCAATCACGGCGATCCATCAGCCTTCATTGCCGCCATGTCCCGCCTGCAGGAATTCGTCGCATCCATCGACATGGAAGACCTGGAGAGGGCCAAGGCGATACTTGCGTCCCGCAACGCCTTTGAGAAGCCGGATGAAACCATCAAGCTTCGATTCGCTCCGGCTGAGGACCAGGACAGCCCACGCCCGTAATAACGCCTGAGGCCCATTCCGGGGCTCTGGCTGCGCAAAGCATGCCCGACCCCGCCTGCATAGCCTCTCCCTAACGTGAACCTTGACTTAACGCACCATTAAGTTAATTATCATTTACGGAAGATATTATTTCGTCAGATGTAGATAACATTATGCCCAAAGCCCCAAGGCCATCCATATCCGTGCTCCGCTCGCTGCGCAAGCTGGGCCAGGACATGCGCGACGCCCGGCTGCGCCGACGCCTGCCCATGGCAGTCGTGGCCGAGCGGGCGGACATCACGCGCCAGACCTTGGCCAAGATCGAGAAGGGCGACGCAAGCGTAAGCATGGGCAACTACGCGGCCGTGCTCTTCGCACTGGGGCTCGGCACGCCCCTGGGCGACTTGGCCGACGCTCGCAACGACGAGATCGGCCTCAGGCTTGAAGAGGAGCGCCTGCCCAAGCGGGTCCGCCTCCCAAGGCGGAAGGAGGACCGCCATGAATAGGGAATTGCTCGTCCACATGGACCTGCAGGGCACTCCCCACTTCGTGGGGCGGCTTTGGATCCATGTATCCAAGGGCACTGAGCTAGCATCCTTCGAGTACGCGCCAAGCTGGCTCGCATCGCCGCTTCGCTTCGCGCTCGAACCAGCCCTGAAGATCGGTGAAGGCCAGTTCCACACCCCGGCCGGGCGCGTCCTGTTCGGCTTCATGGGCGATTCGGCTCCGGACCGCTGGGGTCGGGCCCTCATGCGGCGAAAAGAACGCCGCGAGGCCACCTTGGAAAACCGGACCGAGCGGACACTGCTGGAGGCTGACTTCCTGCTCTTGGTGAGTGACGTGAGCAGACAGGGAGCACTCCGGTTCTCGGGATCGCAAGGGGGCGAGTTTCTCGCGCCGGGAGGGCTGCAGTCCATCCCCCCGTTCATCCACCTGGGGCGTCTGCTCGCCGCATCCGAGCGAATCCTGGCCAACCGGGAGACCGATGAAGACCTGAGGGACCTCTTTGCCCCAGGCTCCTCTCTGGGAGGGGCCAGGCCCAAGGCGTCAGTCATGGGCAATGACGGAAGGCTCTACATCGCCAAGTTCCCCGATGCTCAGGACGAATGGGACGTCGAACTGTGGGAGTACCTCGCCCTGACCATGGCACGCGAGGCAGGGCTCAATGTGCCGAACTTCCGCCTGGAAAAGGTGGCAGGCAAGAGCGTGCTCCTGCTTGAGCGCTTCGACCGCGATGGAGGAGGCGTGCGCATCCCTTTCCTGTCGGCCATGAGCATGCTTGAGGCAACCGACGGTGAGCAGCGCAGCTACCTGGAAATCGCAGAGAGCCTGCAGCGATATGGCGCGCAGCGTGTCGCCGACGTTCAGGAGCTATGGCGCAGGATCGTGTTCAACATCATGGTCTCGAATGTGGACGACCACCTGCGCAACCATGGCTTCCTCCATGCTGGCCCGGAGGGCTGGAGGCTTTCGCCGGTCTACGACCTGGAGCCCACCCCTGCTTCCAGGAAGCCGAGGGTGCTGCAGACCTTCATCGATCTGGACGATGGCACGGCATCCCTCGATCTGGCCTTGAGCGTGGCTGAAGAATTCGGGCTCGACCCCAAGCGGGCGGGCGAAATCGCTCATCAGGTGGGCTGCGCCGTGCGCAGCTGGAAGGACCAGGCAAGTAAACTTGGCGTGCGCCGGGAAGAGATCGACTTCATGAGCACGGCATTCGAGCATGAGAATCATCGAAAGACGCTTCTAGGACCCAGCGTGAAAGCCGTAGGGCAAACCTACGATGCGGGAGACCCTCATCCCAGATAAGTTTTGCCCCTGCTTAAGAACTCTGAAGGGAGTCTCTCCCCTCAGTGATTTCGAACGAGACACCTGATAATATGGCAAATCACATAGCGCACCCGCATGCAGGGTCGTAGCTCTTAATCCAGGTGATCCTGACCTTGCGCATGCGGACCGATCCGGCACAACCGCGTACACGGGTAGCATATCCAGCCGCCTTCATACTCAAGCGTGATCATATTTGCTTTATGCTTGTAAGCGCTCAGGGCCAATTCGGATAAGTTGCTCTTACCAATGATAAGAGTGGCTACTCTATTCTCATATTTAATTTGTCGGTTCACTTAAGCTCTTTGGGTTCCCTCAAGACTCCATATTTCCTTCAATATTGCCTTTAAAGCTAATTCTAAGCTATGATTTGGGTTCCGGGACCCCTGCATGGGTGCCAATTAACGAGCCAGACTGGGTTTAATATGATGTTTTTAGGGTCGGTTCACTCTCGCGCGAATAAGACTTAACTGATCGATGCCCTCAGATATGGAGCTTTGGGGGTTGGTTAAAATTGATGCGCAACCGCTAGCAGGTGAACAACCGGCACGCTACAAATCAGATTAACCGCACTAAGACAGGACAAACCCATGCGAGTGTAATGTCTAAGAACTAGCAGCTTTGTTACTAGGATCATTTAAACTTTAACCTCTTCGACAGAAAGCACGGTCTGGAGCTGAAGTTTCTACGGGAGTTGGTATGGTAGGTATCAAGAACAAGTGCTCTCAGAACATTTTCAAAGTCAGAAATATTCTTCCATTCCTGATTCATCAATAGGCCTCTCGAGAGAACCAGACGACTCTGCTGGCGAATCTTGCCGCAGCTACTTCTTCTGCGCGCGCCATAGCATCGTCGGGCACCGCTTGTTCGACAAGCGCCTCTTCGGCAAAGTCCGGACATGAATAATGCCAGTTTCAGACTTTGACTCACGGGTTGCGTCGGTTTGCCGTCCATCTTGGTCCTACTGGCCGGCACTATCACCGGCCCAGTCAGCGATATCCATAAACATTTACGCACAGCCCAGGCTTACCGAGGAGAGATGGTCACGGTGGCCGGACAGGTCGGCGGCGGAAACAAATTGTAGCCGGGTTACGGTTCACGCCGCCAGCGGGACGGCTCCGTGCCCGGAGTTTTTCCGATCCAGACCTTGTGGCTTTTGCCTATACTTCGACGGGAGTCCTGCCGTCCAGGCTGGAATGGGGATGGCAGGAATTGTAGTAACCAAGTCATTCTCCTGTGCCCTAGCGGGCCTCACTTCCCGCCTCGAAAGCATGCAGGTAGGCGTGTAAACCTCCCCTTTTTAGTGCCAATCGAAAGTTGAGACCTCCGGCGAATTGAGGTCCCCCCCACCATCCCCATCTTCCTGCGCTCCAGCTATCTCCTTTCCACCAAGGAGCGCACATGTCCTACATTCCAACACACTTCACATGGCCCGAACTGCTTCCCGAATCCATCTACCGCGAGCTTGAATTGGTCAAGCGGCTTGACCGCTGCGCCTTATTCCTCGACGACCGCATCCTGATCACCGCCGACCGCCTGCGGCAGCGTTACGGCAAGCTCGTCTGCAACACTTGGTTCTTCGGCGGTCAGCACCAGTTTCGCGGCTATCGGCCGCAGGGCTGCGGTGTCGGCGCGCTCCTGTCGCAGCACCGTTTCGGCCGCGCCCTGGACCTAGTGCCGGTGCAGGCCACGGCCGCCGAGATACGCGCCGACATCCGCGCACATCCCGAGCTTGAGGCCTTTGGGCACATCACCTGCGTCGAGGACGGCGTGGGCTGGCTCCACGTTGACTGCCGCAACCGTGACCGGGCGGGGCAGGGCATCCTGTTCGTCAAACCATGAGATGGCCCATGAGCATTATCGGATTTCTCACGGAACTCATTACGCCCATCAGCAGGATTATCGACAAGTTCACCTCCGACAAGGAACGCCTGGAGGCCCAGGCCGCCATTCTCCGGCTGGAGGTGCAGCTCTCCGAGCGCATGCTCGGGTACGAGACCAGGCTCATGGAGGCCCAGGCCAGGGCCATCGCGGCCGAGGCCCAGGGCAACGGCTGGTTGCAGCGCAACTGGCGGCCCGTGACCATGCTCGTCTTCCTGGCACTGGTGGTCCTGGATTCTGTGGACTGGCTGCCCAACCGCCTGGCCCCGCAGGCCTGGACGCTTCTGCAGATCGGCCTGGGCGGCTACGTGGCCGGACGCAGCCTGGAGAAGGTCGCCCCGCGCGTGACCGAGGCCCTCAGCAGGAAGGACAAGGACTGATGGACGACGCCGACATCTCCCAGCGCTGTTAAGATACTGATCCGACAAGAGCCGGGCAGATCAGTCCAGAAGAGGGCTACTCAACTTCGAAATGATTCGTGTAAATTGCTTACTCCCTACGTTACATCCCTTCGGGATAGTGGGGATGTAACGCCTGTTTGGAGGCGTTACATCCCGATAAAAATCTACAAAGGAATGCTCCCTGGTGTTTCCTTCTTGGCCGTCTGACTGCATAAAACCATGGATACCATTGCCCACCTCCTGACCGCCAACATCCCCCGGCAACCGAGCAGGTCCGGTCTCACATTGGCGCGCTTCCAGCAGAAATCATGGATATAGCCGGTCAAAGCATTGAGTTTGCCTTCGTCGACCGGGGCTACAACGAACGGGGATGCTGCGCGAGGCCTCAGCGGAGCACAGCATGTGGCTTTATCGTAATGTACTGCATTTGGACCTAGCCAGCCTCCCAAAATGTACTGCATTTGGGCATAGCCAACCCAAATGTACTGCATTTGGACCTAGTCAGCCCAAAATGTACTGCATTGCAAACACCCTCCCTACTAGAGCAGCTTGCATTTGAGCCGACGAGTGTTAGTTGGCTCTCATGGCAATCGCATCAGAAGAAATCAGGCGGCGAGCGTTGGCAGCGCTTGAGGCTGGCGAGCACCCAAGGACGATAGCCAGGGTGCTTGGAGTCGGAGAGCGGTCTATTTACCGCTGGGCTCTCCAAAGCAGGTCAGGACAGACTGCGCCAATGCCTCGTGGGCATCGGCCGCTCGCCTTGAGCGCAGAGAAGATGGAGCGGCTTGATGAGTTGGTGAAAAAGCGGCCGGACATGACATTGGAAGAGATCAAGGCGGCTCTTTCCCGTGATGTTCACATCTCGACCATCCACAGAGCCCTGCGTCGGCTTGGATACAGATGTAAAAAAACACTGCGAGCCGACGAGCAGGAAAGAGATGACATCACGTCCGCTCGCCACAAGTGGCGGATCATGCAGAAGGTCATTGATCCACGGCGATTTGTCTTTCTAGATGAATCAGGCGCGGCCACGAACATGACCAGACTCAGGGGACGGGCCATCATAGGCAGGGTAAAAACGATCCAGCCAGGAGTGGACCTCGGCAAATCCCTGTCCGAGCAGTTCCAAACATCGCTTCTGGTGATAGGCTTCAAGCATATTACTCACTGCCAGGAAATTACAAGATATTGCCCTTGATCATGACAGCTCTCCACGCCCACTCTTCATTGCTATCCGAATGGCTGCATGAGCATTCCCTTCAGATAGGCCAAATCGCTCATCAGTCTGAATCTGACATTCAAGACCAAGCTCCTCGTTATCCAAAATGATATACCCAAGCTCGCGAACATGTTCTGAAAGAATGCTGCGAAGAATCTTTGCCTTTGGACCAGGAGGCGCCATCCAGGAGACGTTTCTACCAATCCCAATATACTCGAAAAGCGCATTGATCTGCTCAAGTTTATAGAGACATCTCCAGTCCGAGATGAGCACGATCTCACAATCCTCAGGTAAATGCTGCAAAAGTGTATTCAGATTGGCAACGCATTTCGGATCAGGCAGACCAGCACCAGGAAATCTGGCCCCGGCCAGAAGGAAATCATCATCTCGGCCTTCGCGGCGTGCGCGTTCAATGCTCTCAACTGAGTTGAGCACTCCATCGATATCGAGAAAGAGGATCATCTCGATCTCCAACGTCCGCTTACGCTGCTGACTCCGCGGGATCAGACTGCTTCACCTGACATCAGGTTCCCTGGCCAAAGGAGCGTATCATTCACGTTTACACCCCACACGGAGATTCCGCCCTTGATCCAAACGGTGTAGTTCTCCTCGTGGTGATGGCCGTGGATCAGATGCTCAACACCCATGCTTCTAGCCAGGTCACCAATGGCAGAAAATCCATACGGATGGGACTCTGGGGCCTCATGGGTTACGAGGATATCTGCCTTTTGTTCTCTGAGCGCCTCGATATCCTCTGGAAAAATCGTACTCCAGTGCGTAAGCGGCACGTCATCAAGAAACCGCTGAACCGGCCGGACATGCTCGCGCATCTGGGCCCTGGTCCTGAAGCGTGGGGCCTTCCCAGGATACCAGACACGCTCTCGGAAGACACCGCCAAGTCCTGCCACCCGCAGGCCGCCCAGGACCTGTACGTGGGCATGCAGATTGTGCTCCCACATGTCTCCTCTGTGGCAGACGAGGTACTCCGGGGCATCGGTGTCATGATTGCCAAGGATGAACCACGTCCTTTGCCACCAGTCACCCAGGATGATCTTGAGAGGCCTATGCGGCGTCTGATCCCCCAGAAGCACGATGTGCTCCGGCCTTGCCTGCTCAGCCCTGGACAGGCACGACGCAAATTGCCCGTGCGGATCACCGCAGAAGAGGATCACTTGTCATCCACCGAGTATTTGGGAAGGATCAGCACCCGCTGACCATCTCGCATTTCGTAGCATGGCTCGTTCTCCGGATCCTTCTTGCGTGCCTTTTCCTTTCTTGATTCCTCGTTTCTGCAAGACGGAGCATGGTTCACCAGAGGCAGGCCGTACTTGAAGCCGAAGACATCCTGAAGGCGTGTTTCGATCTCCCGCCTCAGATGGGGCTGGCTTGGCCAAGGCATGTCCTTGAAGCCCTTCGGAATCCGCCCTTCGAAATCATCCATAACATGCATCCGGACCGCCTCCCTGGCGCGCTCACCAAATATCTCCACGGCAAGTTCAATGCCCTGCGCATGGTGCAAAATGATGCGATGCCAGCCGCAGTATTCGTCTGCGTACTGGTCAAGCCAACGGTGCAACTCAGCCCAATCCGAGCCGAGAGCAGCTTTCGTGCGAGCGCAGTGTTCTTTAAATAGCATCCAGCCTTACCCCACCTTGGCCCTGAACTGGACTACTCATTTCGCCGTTACCTCTGGAAGCCACGTCCACCAATTGGGATTTGGCGCCATGTTGAGCACGGTCCACTTGCACCCGCCAACCTCCCCTTGGATAAAGGTGTGCCAGTGGGCTGCGTACCAGAGACTCGGCCTGCAATGCGCAAGGACCCGGGAGAGAAGCGGCCTCGATGGGTCCGGACTCATGTCCCAGCCCCACTGCTTTTCGAGCGCTTCTGATGTCATTCCTCCCCAGTTAGGTACCTTGAACTCGAGAGGAACCGTGTGGCTGATGACGATGTCTGCCCTGTCAGGCAAGCCTCTCAGGTCTTCCTCGGTGAGGATCTCATCTGCAAACCAGTCCACACCGGGCTCATTCAGCTTCCAATCCGTGCTCTTGGCTCCGCCCATGAAGAGAACCAGACGCCCATCCGGCAGCTTAAGGGTTGAGCCCCGCGGCTGCCAGTAGACCCCGGGAGCGACCTCGAAATCCCCCCTGCTCTTGCGCTCATGCAGGCAGAAGTAATCCTCGTGGTTACCCTCTGTCCAATGGATCGGCACGAGCCTGCCGCCTGGAGCGTTCTTGATGCGCCCCCTGGGATCATATGTCCGCATTGCGACCATCCGGCGTGCATAGTTACGTACCATCTTCTCCTCGCGCGGATAATACCCGAAGTCGCCGCACTGAAGAATCATGTCCGGCCGCTTGCGATTCATGAGCACATTGAGCCAGCTCCAGCCTCCATGCACATCGCCGCAGACCATGATCCGCATCAACTCTCCCCCTCTCCATCCCAATGTCCCCTGCAAGCGTCTGGAAGCCAGATCCACCAGCCATCCTTCGGGGCTTCGGGGAGAACGGTCCATCTGCAACCAAGATGCTCTCCTTGGAGAAACTGATGGAAATGTCCGCAGAACCAGAGTCGTGGTCGACACTGCCGCAAAACGCGAGAGAGAATCGCTCTTGAGGGGTCCGGGCTTAAGTCCCAGCCAAGTTCCTTGGCCCGACGCTCAGTGGAACGATATACACAGAACTCACTGGGCGCTGTGTGACTGATGACGATATCAACCCGCTCGGGCAGTTGGTCCACGTCCTCTTCTGTTAGGATCTCCTCGGGAAACCAGTCTTCCCCTGGCTTGCGAAGCTTCCAATCCACCGACCTGGCCCCGCCCATGAAGAGAACAATCCGTCCATCCTGGAGAGTGAGGGTCGAACCGCGTGGTTGCCAGATTACCCCCGGAGCCACTTCGAAATCCCCCTTCTCCCTGCGAGCTCTAAGTGCATGGTGATCCTCGTGGTTTCCCTCCGCCCAGTGAATCGGCACGCGCCTTCCGTCGATCACGTTTGCTATGCGACCATCTGGGTCGTAGCGCTGCTCAAGCCTTGATTCCGGGATATAGCCCGGACTGATCACTGGGACTTCGAGGTGCGGGAAGTAGCCAAAATCACCGCACTGGAGCACCAGGTCAGGCCTTTTCTCAAGGAGAAGGTTATTCAGGAGAGGCCAACTGCCATGCACGTCCCCGCAGATGAGGATTCGCATCAGTCATCTACCCTCAGCAGCTTTCTACCCAGTAAACCCAACGGTAAACCAAAATATTTGGAAAAACTTAAACCATTTGTTGACCTTATCCCGCTTGGTACCCCACGGATAATTTGGTGACAGCCTGGTCTTTGATGTTTCCGTAGAGGCTGTTATGAACCGCCGCGAACAGCGTAGCGACCTTGCCCAGCATAAGGCAGGCAAAGGCAACGAAGTTAAGCCCGGCCACCGTTTGCGGCAAGCGTTCGTAATCTCGGACCAAGCGGCGAAAGCGGGTCGCCCAGGCAAAGCAGCGCTCGACCACCCAACGCCTGGGCTGGAGCACAAAACCGCGCTTGGCAGTGGCAAGCTTTACGACCTCAAGGCGGATGCCGTGTTCGGTTGCGGCCTCGGCGGCCGCACCTCCCGTATAGCCTTGGTCGACAAAGGCGAGTTCGACGCTCTCCCCCGTTATGTCCTGGACTTCGGCAGCAAGCACGCCCACTTGCGCCCGGCCTTGCGCGGTTGCGGGAGTGACATGCGTGGCCAGAAGATGACCAAATGTGTCCACGGCGATGTGAACCTTGGAGCCTTTCTTGCGCTTTGCCCCGTCATATCCAGCCCTGGCTCCACTCTCGGGACTGGAGCGAAGCGTGCGGCTGTCCAGGATGACGGCGCTTGGATGCGCCTTGCGTCCGGAGGAAAGCCTAAAAATCTCTCGCAGATCATGGGCCATAGCCTCGAAGCATTCGGCGGCGAGCCAACACTGCGTCTGCTGGTAGACGGCCTCCCAAGGCGGAAAGTCGTGGGGCAGCATGCGCCCGGGAGCGCCGGCACGAACAATCCAGCGCAGAGCGTTGAAAACTTGGCGCAGGTCATGCCGGCGTTGGCCGGAAGCCTCAGGCAAAAGGGAAAGATAAGGTGCGACGAAGGACCATTCCTCGTCGCTTACGTCCGTGGGGTAGGGCTTACGGTGGATCATGATCACTTTATATGCACTACCCACGGCTCATAACAGCCTCTAGACTGTTTTTACTAGGATTGATCGATATTTCTTTACCCGATTCGGCTTTGAGGGCCTGGGCAAGCCCCTGCATGGCCCGGCGCTGCACGTCCTCGGAGCCCTTGGCGTAGCGGAAGACCATGGCCGGAGTCTTCCAGCCAAACAAGCACTGCAGGTCTTTAACTGGAGTCCCACGTCGGGCTGCAAATGTGGCAGCCGTGTGCCTCAAACTATGGAATGTCAGCTTCTCCCTGGGCGAGCGGTCCTTGTTCAGCCCAAGCCGCTTGACCGTTGCCACGAAGGTATGAGGAGGCTTCTCCCACGGCGCGCCGCTTGCTTGCGTGAAGACATAGCCGCCATGGGCTCCCGGACCGCGCCTTTGGAGCATGTCCACCAGTTCCGGCGACAGAAATACTTCGCGGGCATCACGGTTCTTAGTCTCCACGAAAAGGGCTGTCTCCCGCCCAAGGTCAACGTGCTCCCACTTGAGGGTGAACGCCTCGGAGGCTCGGCAACCTGTGAAGGCGCAGAACATAGTCACGTCGAAGGCGTGTCGGTCCCTGAGTTCGATTTCCGCCAGGATCGCTTGCAACTCAGATGGCGTCAGCACGCGAAGGCGGGTGTTCTCCACCTTGGGCATGTCGAGGCGGGCCACAGGATTGTCGAGAGGGTTGACGATGCGCCTACGAGCCGCGTGCTTCCAAATGCGGCGGAAGGTGCCCAAGACATATTGAATGGTCCGAGGGCTACGCCCTTCAGCTCGCATATGATTCTGGACGCGCTCCAAGTCTGTGTCCTGAATCTCACGCAAGGGCAGGTTGCCAAGCGTGGGCCGGAACCACACGCGGTACTGATCTTCTTCCCGAACCCAGGAGCAGGGCTTGACCCTGGCCTTTAGCGCGTGGAGGTAGTCGTCAGTCCAGAAGGATTCGAGGGTAATACCGGCCCGGCGCTCCGCTTGTCGCTTGGCCTCGGCTTCGTTGCGCTTCTCGGCAAGTCGCACAGGGCCTTCGCCCCTCTTGGCTGCTTCTTTCAGTCGCTCAAGCTCAAGCCCGGCCTTGCTCTCCGTCCAGCCCTCGGAGGCCCATCCCAGCCCCTCTTCACGGCGCTCCCCTCCTGTTTGAAAGCGGAGGGTGAAATACCGGTCGGGCTGCACACCATGCTTGCGTGTGGGATGAAGTCGCCAGCGAACCCCTTTGAACTTCTTCGAGCATACCCAACTAGCCATGTGCTGCCCTCATTCTGACAGGTCACTAAACCCTGTCCCCACTCTGTCCCCACTTTTTTGGTGAAAGAGGAGGATTTTTCGTGACCTTTTGTGAAGGCAGAATAACCATAAACCGTTGGCATTGCAAGGCAGACATGGGGAATCGTGATTCTAGGTGATACAAACTAAAGCGGACTTCAAATCCGGTGGACGGTCGAAAGGTCGTCGGTAGGCTCGACTCCTATATGCTTCCGCCAAGGTTAAAGAAATTTAGTAAGCCCGCAGGGAAACCGGCGGGCTTTTTTTGTCCATCGAGGAGGACATGGGGAACAATAGTCGCTGGATAGCGGATAATCTTTCTTAGAGCAGATCGCTTTTAAGACGCCCGCTCCGGCGTTGACGGCGCAAGTGAATTGCGCCTACGCCTATGCGGCGGCAAGCCATGCCGACGCATGGCTTGCAGAGCATTTTCAAAAGCAAAATGCTCTAGGAGCCACGGTCATTGCCAGGAAGATCATGCCCTTCCGGCCGAGGTCTGTGGGCAATGGAGAAAGCAGCATTACCAGCGCTGAGGCGAGAGCCACGAATAGCCAGTATCTCTCAGGAACCGGAGCAGGAGTGCATGCTCATTTGCGTACAGGGCCAAAGGCCAGCAGATACAGCAAATGCTCATCAGGCGTCAGACCAAGCACCTGGTCGACTTCAGCATCGAAAA